>JAGRHA010000125.1 GCA_020445205.1 Gammaproteobacteria bacterium | reverse complement strand
AGCGCCGCGTAACGTACCTTGCCGGCGTCATTGCGGGGGATGGACGCGATCTGTGTGATCTTGATGCCCTTGGGGCTGATGCTGGTGTTGTCGCGTACGATGTCGCGGATCCGGTCGATCGCACCGGCGTCGGCGGTAAAGATCACGAGTGCATCGTCCACGCCAGCGCAAACCGCTTCGATGCCCCTGCGCGCGAGTAGCTGTTCGACGTCGTCGAGACCTACGCGGTGCCCGAAGACTTTGAGGAATCGTGATTTGCGACCGTGGACAAGGAAGAACCCATCGCGGTCGCGGCTGCCGATATCGCCCGTGAACAGCACGCCACGTCGTCTGTCGGGTTCGGCGAGCGCAAAACGGTCGCGGACATTGCCGAGCGAGACGTTAGCGCCTTCGTAGACGATCTCACCGGGCGTACCGTTCACCACGGGCTTGCCGTTTTCACCGGCGAGCCAGATGCGGCCACCCGGAATCGCGATGCCGATCGTGCCGGCTTTTGCGGCCGCATGCTCCGCCGGCACATAAGCAATACGTGCGGTAGCCTCGGTCTGGCCGTACATGGCGATGAAGCCGACCCCTTTCTCGGCGCACCAATGCGCAAACTCGCGCGCGAGTTCGGTGTCGAGTCGGCCCCCGGCCTGGGTGATATAGCGCAGGTGCGGCAGCTGCATGCGTTCGAAATGCAGCCGCTTGAGCATCTGGTAGATGAATGGAACGCCGCCGAACGTGGTGACGCGCGCTTCCCGTAGCAGGGTCCAGAACGGCTTCTCCATCAACGACAGTTCGGTCGTTACCAGTGTCGCGCCCATGGCGAGATGGGTGTTGATGATCGACAGGCCGTAGGAATAACTCATCGGCATCGTCGTGATTGCGCGGTCGTTGGCGGCGATCCCGAGGTATTCGACGATCGAACGTGTATTCGCGGCAAGATTGCTGCGACTCAGGCGCACGTACTCCGGGCTGCCGGTGCTGCCGGAGGTGCCGAGCAGCACCGCCAGTTCGGCATGCATCGTGTAATCCGGAGCGATACCGGTGGCTGACAGGGTGTAATCGTCGACACGGTGCAGTGGCGAGGCGGAAATGATGCCCGCGAGATCGCTCGGCAGGAAGACAAACGCGGGCCGAAACGCGTCGATCAATGCGCGCAACGCGCCTTCGCCCGTCTTGTGATTCACCAGCATGGTGACACAGCCCGCACGCTGCAGACCGACGTAGGCTGCAACGGCAGCCGGCTCGTTGCGGGTCACGATGAGCACCAGGGATCGTGTTCCGACACACGCCGCGATGCCGTCCGCCTGCGCGAGCAGTTGCGTGTAACTGAGACGACGACCATCGTCGGTGACAATGGCCGTACGCGCCGCGAACCGGTCGAGGTGATCGAACATGCCGATGCCGCCAGCGGTCAGATCACGCATCGGTGCCGCACCTGCGGATGCCGGTTGCGCGATGGTTCGTCGGTGATGCACGTGTCATCGTCAGCGCGCATCGATACCGCTGCGTGGTGGCACGTCAGCATATCGAGCCTAGCCGTCGTTCGGTGGAGCCTGGTAGCACGCGTGCCGACGTTACCGCCGGCGATGTGGGACACAGGCCGAGTCGCTTGACGATATTGGCATGATCCTCACGCGGGTGTTCCAACGCCGACGGTGGGGCGGGGCTCATGTTCGAACGGAAACCGAGTTCGATACCAAGGGATCGCAGGCCGTCGAGTGTGACGTCGTCGTATGAGTTGCATGGATGCGACATCGTGTTCGGGGTCGCACCGAGAATATTCGCGAGGATTTGCTGATTGTCGGTGTATTCGCGGAGCTGCAGATCCGCGGGGAGCGCTGCGAGCATCGTCGGATGGGTGTGCGAATGCAGGCCGATGACGTGGCCAGCCTGATGCAGCATGCGTAGTTGTTCGGCACCGATCCACAGGCCCTCTGCCAATTCTGCGGCCGAGGTGCCCGACGCGTCCATCATGAGTGTCATGACGTCGTCATATCCGCTACTGCTCAGCACGATATCGCGCAAGTAGCGGAAGCGCCGGTCGTTCTCCGTGTAGAAAGGGAACTCCGCAAGGTAATGCCGTGGTACGAAGTCGCACAGTGCTGTTGCGGCCGTATCGGCGTGCGGCGAACGCGCCAGGGCTTTGAAAAACTCGGCATAGAAGCCGTCGATGTCGTCGAAGTACTCGCTGCGGTAACGCCTGTAGACCTCCAGCGGTTCGATACGTCCGGCGATCACGCCGGAATAGATGAACCAGAAGGCGTGCAGGCCATGGCGCTCGAGCACGGGCAGGGCGACGTCGTATTGACACAGCAAGCTGTCATCGAAGGTGATGCACACGTCGCGTGGGCCGAGATCGCCTGACAATGCGCGCTGCAGATACTCATCGGCATCGAGCACGCGGTGGCTCTGCGCATAATGCGCCAGGATGCGTTCGAACGTGTCGGCGTCGATCGAACCTTGGCTGGGTGCGAAACCCGTGCCATGGAAATGATGGAACATCAGGCCATGCGGGCGATTCGCCATGGCGTCTTGCATGCATTTCTCCCCAACGTGGATGGCAGCTGCCACGCGGCAGCTGCGCAAACTATGTCGGCGAAGAATGTGGTTTCTAAAGTGCGCATCGCGCCAGCTGGGGCGCGATGCGGGGACTTGCCGGAGGCGTGCCCGGGTGCGTTTGGCGAGGCTGCCGAACGCGGCGGCTTCGATCAGAGACCGGCCGCGCTGCGCAGCTCGTCGGCCTTGTCGGTTTCTTCCCAGGTAAAGCCTTCGTTGTCACGCCCGAAATGGCCGTAGGCCGCGGTCTTACAGTACTTGATCTTGCTCGCGTTGAGCAGATCCAGCATACGCAGGATACCGTAGGGGCGCAGATCGAAGTGTGCGCGCACGAGTTCAGTGATGCGTTCGTCCGTGATGTTGCCGGTGCCGAAGGTGTCGACCATGATCGACGTCGGTTCGGCGACACCGATCGCGTACGACACCTGGATCTCGCATTTGTCGGCGAGACCGGCGGCGACGATGTTCTTGGCGACGTAACGACCGGCGTAGGCGGCGGAACGGTCGACCTTCGACGGATCCTTGCCGGAGAAGGCGCCGCCACCGTGGCGTGCCGCGCCGCCATAGGTGTCGACAATGATCTTGCGGCCGGTCAGCCCGGCGTCGCCCATTGGTCCGCCGATGACGAAGCTGCCTGTCGGGTTGATATGGAAACGGGTGTCCTTGGTCAGCAGTCCCGTCGGGTCGAGGATCGGCTTGATGATCTCGTCCATGACCGCTTCCTGCAGCGCGGCGCCGCTGAACTCCTCGGCGTGCTGGGTCGACAGCACGACGGCGTCGATCGAGACCGGCCTGCCGTCGACATAGTGCAGGCTGACCTGGGATTTCGCGTCCGGCCGCAGCAGTGGCAGGATGCCGTTCTTGCGCACCTCGGCCTGGCGCTCGACGAGCCGATGCGCATACTGGATGGGCGCCGGCATCAACGCCTCGGTCTCGTTGGTCGCGTAGCCGAACATCAGGCCCTGGTCGCCCGCACCCTGATCTTCCGGCTTGGCGCGGTCGACACCCTGGTTGATATCGGGCGACTGCACGCCGATCGCGGTCAGCACGGCGCAAGTGTTGCCGTCGAAACCCATCTCGGAGCTGGTGTAGCCGATGTCATTGATCACGTCGCGGATGATCTTTTCGTATTCCGGTTTCGCCGTGGTCGTGATCTCGCCCGCGATGATCGCCATGCCGGTCTTGAACAGGGTCTCGCAGGCGACGCGTGCGTGCGGGTCCTCGGCCAGGATGGCGTCGAGGATGGCATCCGACACCTGGTCTGCCATCTTGTCCGGGTGGCCTTCGGACACCGATTCCGACGTGAAGATAAAGTTTCGGGCCATGCGTCGAGCTCCTTGTTCTGTGTCTTCGGCGACTGGATTTGCGGAAGGGTATGGGCGCGCGATTCTACACCGTTGAGCGTGCAGGCGCATTCTGGAAGAATGGACTGCTGCTGACGGCAATGCGGGGTTATATAAATGGTTTCACTCGAAACACCGGTCTGCGATTTCGGCCAAGCGGCGCCCGACTTTAATCTGCCGGGTGTCGACGGGCGTGACTGGAGCCGTGATCAGTGCATGGGATCGCGCGGCCTGCTGGTGATGTTCATCTGCAACCATTGTCCCTACGTGAAGGCAGTCATCGACCGTATCGTGCGTGACACCGCCGACCTCAAGGCCCTCGGCATCAACAGCGTGGCGATCATGTCCAACGATCCGACCGACTATCCGGAAGACTCGTTCGACAACATGCAGAAGGTCGCCGAACGCCACGGGTTCGGCTTTCCCTACCTGCTCGACGAGACGCAGGCCGTGGCCAAGGCGTATGGCGCCGTTTGCACGCCGGACTTTTTCGGCTACAACGCCGCCGGCGAGCTGCAGTACCGCGGACGCCTCGATGCAAGCCGCAAAGACACGGCGCCCGCAGACGCGCGACGCGATCTGTTCGAGGCGATGAAGCAGGTCGCGGAGACCGGCAAAGGGCCCGCCGAGCAGATTCCCAGCATGGGCTGCTCGATCAAGTGGGCCGAGTAATCGGCAGAAAAGTCACTATTTTTCAAAAGCCTATAAACGCCTTGGTCGGAGATTTCTTCGGCTTATGGGTGTATTGGAATATTCGGGGTATCCCTTCTTGCCCCCGTTTATACCCCTAGGTCAGAATACCCGACCTTTTAACAGCCATCGGGCTGGGGGAATGTCGTAGGCAGAGCGACCCCCCGTCACCGCGCGATGCGTGGCCGCCATTCACCGCGGAATGCCCGGAAAACATGAATCGATTCGCCTCCGGACGGCCGTCCCGGGGCGTGAGAATTCTTAAGTCTTCTACAGGAGGGACTCATGTCCTCACGCAGAGAGCTCGCCAACGCCATCCGCGCGTTGAGTATGGACGCCGTTCAGAAAGCCAATTCCGGTCACCCGGGCGCGCCGATGGGTATGGCGGATATCGCCGAGGTGCTGTGGAACGACCACATGAAGCACAACCCGGCCAACCCGAAGTGGGCTGACCGCGACCGCTTCGTGCTGTCCAACGGCCACGGCTCGATGCTGATCTATTCCCTTCTGCACCTGACCGGTTACGACCTGACGATCGACGACCTGAAGAACTTCCGTCAGCTGCATTCGAAGACGCCGGGCCACCCGGAGTACGGGTATGCGCCGGGCGTCGAGACCACCACGGGTCCGCTCGGCCAGGGCATCACCAATGCCGTCGGCATGGCGATCGCCGAGCGCGCGCTCGCCGCCGAGTTCAACCGTCCCGGTCACGACATCGTCGACCATCACACCTATGTCTTCCTCGGTGACGGCTGCCTCATGGAAGGCATCTCGCACGAGGCCTGTTCACTGGCCGGTACCCTCGGTCTGGGCAAGCTGATCTGCTTCTGGGACGACAACGGTATTTCGATCGACGGCCACGTCGAAGGCTGGTTCAGCGACGATACGCCGAAGCGCTTCGAAGCGTACGGCTGGCACGTCATTGCCGACGTCGACGGTCATGACCCGGCGGCGATCGCCAAGGCACTCGAGTTCGCCAAGGCGATGACCGACAAGCCGACGATGATCTGCTGCAAGACCACGATCGGCTTCGGTTCGCCGAACAAAGCCGGTTCGCATGCCTGCCATGGTGCGCCGCTGGGCCAGGAAGAGATCAACCTGACCAAGGCCGCGCTGGGTTGGGATCACGGTGCCTTCGAGGTGCCGGCCGACGTCTACAAGGGTTGGGACGCGAAGGAGAAGGGCGGTGCCGCGGAGTCGGCGTGGAACGATCGTTTCGCCGCTTATGCAGCTGCACATCCGGAACTGGCTGCCGAATTCACGCGTCGCATGGTCGGCGATCTGCCCGCCGACTGGTCGGCCAAGGCCGACGCCTACGTCGCCCAGTGCAACGAAGAAGCCAAATCACCGGCGACGCGCCAGGCTTCGCTCGCCTCCATCGAGGCTTACGCCGCCGCACTGCCGGAACTGTTCGGTGGTTCGGCCGACCTGGGTTGCTCGAACCTCACCGAGTGGTCGGGTTACAAGCCGATGCGCGCCAACATGCCGGCGGCCAACTACGTGAACTACGGTGTTCGCGAATTCGGTATGTCGGCGATCATGAACGGCGTCGCGCTGCACGGCGGCCTGATCCCGTTCGGTGCGACCTTCCTGATGTTCTCCGAGTACGCACGCAACGCACTTCGCATGTCGGCACTCATGAAGATCCGCTCGATCTTCGTCTTCACGCACGATTCGATCGGCCTCGGTGAAGACGGCCCGACCCACCAGGCGGTCGAGCAGATCCCGACGCTGCGCATGATTCCGCGCATGGATGTCTGGCGTCCCTGCGACACGGTCGAGACCGCCATCGCCTGGCGTCGTGCGATCGAGAAACAGGACGGCCCGACCTGCCTGATCTTCACCCGTCAGGGTATCCCGTTCCAGGCGCGCAGCGCCGCGCAGATCGCCGATATCAATCGTGGCGGCTACGTGCTGCGCGACTGCGACGGTACGCCCGATGTGATCGTCATCGCGACCGGCTCCGAAGTCGGCATTGCGATGGAAGCCGCGGCCGCCAGCAGCAAGAAAGTGCGCGTCGTATCGATGCCGTGCACCAGCATCTTCGATGCCCAGGACGAGGCCTACAAGGAATCGGTCCTGCCCAAGGCCGTCAGCGCACGCGTAGCGGTCGAGGCGGCGGTCACCGATGGTTGGTGGAAGTATGTCGGCAGCGCCGGCAAGGTCATCGGCATCGACAGCTTCGGCGAGTCGGCCCCGGCGGGCGAGCTGTTCAAGCTATTCGGCTTCACCGCGGACAATGTCGGTAAGGCGATCGACGAGGTCGCGGGCTGATCAACCCCGTTCACGCGGTCGGTCCACTGCGACCGGCCGCTCCGGTTTTCATGCATTGCAGTGACTGCAACACCCTCTGAGGAGAATCACATAATGACGATCAAAGTAGGCATCAATGGCTTCGGCCGCATCGGCCGCATGGCTTTCCGCGCTATCTACCAGGACTTCTCCGACGTGTTCGAAGTCGTCGCGATCAACGATCTGCTCGACGCCGACTACCTGGCATACATGCTCAAGTACGACTCGGTGCACGGCAACTTCAAGGGTGAAGTCAGCGGTGAAGGCAACAGCATGACCGTCGACGGCAAGAACATCCGTCTGACCGCCGAGACCGACCCGGCCAAACTGGCTTGGGGCGATGTCGGTGTCGACCTCGTGCTCGAGTGCACCGGCTTCTTCCTTACCGAAGAAGGTTGCCAGAAGCACATCGATGCAGGCGCTGGCAAAGTCGTCATGTCGGCACCGTCGAAGGACGGCACGCCGATGTTTGTATACGGCGTCAACCACGAGACCTACGCCGGCCAGAGCATCGTTTCGGCGGCATCCTGCACCACCAACTGTCTGGCGCCGGTCGCCAAGGTGCTGCACGACAACTGGGGTATCAAGCGCGGCCTGATGACCACGGTTCACGCTGCCACCGCAACCCAGAAGACCGTCGACGGCCCGTCGAAGAAAGACTGGCGCGGCGGCCGCGGTATCCTCGAGAACATCATCCCGTCCTCGACCGGTGCTGCCAAGGCCGTCGGTGTCGTGTTGCCGGAGCTCAACGGCAAGCTGACGGGTATGGCGTTCCGCGTGCCGACCTCTGACGTCTCGGTCGTCGACCTGACCGTCGAACTCGACAAGCCGGCCAAGTACGACGAGATTTGTGCCGCGATGAAGGCCGCTTCGCAGCAGCCGGGCATCGGTGAGACGCTGGCCTACACCGACGAGAAAGTCGTCGCGACCGACTTCCGTGGCAACGGCCACTCGTCGATCTTCGATGCCGAAGCCGGTATCGCGCTGGACAGCACCTTCGTCAAGGTCGTGTCCTGGTACGACAACGAGTACGGCTACACCTGCAACATGCTGCGCTTCGCCAAGCACGTCGCCGGCTGATCGCCACGCTGACGACCGCGGGCCGGGCCTTGTGTCCGGCCCGCAGTCGTCGACCCAGGCGCAGAGCTGTTCGCAAAGCCTGCAGGCTTTGCAAACATCTCTCGAGAGACTTTACGGAGTACCTTCATGGCTTTTATCAAGCTCACCGATCTCGACCTCGCCGGCAAGCGCGTACTGATCCGCGCCGACCTGAACGTGCCGGTCAAAGACGGCAAGGTCACCTCTGATGCCCGCATCACCGCATCGATGCCGACCATCGAACACTGCGCCAAAGCCGGCGCCAGGGTCATGGTCATGTCACACCGCGGCCGCCCGGAAGAGGGCAAGGCCGACGAAGAGAACTCGATGCAGCCGATCGCCGAGGACATGTCGGCCAAGCTCGGCAAAGAGGTTCGCCTGATCAAGGACTACCTCGACGGTGGATTCGACGTCGCTGGCGGTGAGGTTGTGCTGCTGGAGAACGTGCGTTTCAACGCCGGTGAAAAGAAGGACAATCCGGAACTGGCGCAGAAGTACGCCGATCTGTGCGACGTGTTCGTCATGGATGCGTTCGGTACCGCGCACCGCGCACAGGCATCGACGCACGGTGTCGGTAAGTTCGCACCGGTCGCCTGCGCCGGCCTGCTGCTGTCGGAAGAGCTCGAGGCGCTCGGCAAGGCGCTGGCCAACCCGGCGCGGCCGATGGTCGCGATCGTCGGTGGCTCGAAGGTGTCGACCAAGCTGACCGTGCTCGAAGCGCTGTCTGAAAAGGTCGATCAGCTGGTCGTCGGCGGCGGCATCGCCAATACCTTCCTCAAGGCGGCGGGCAAGAATGTCGGCAAGTCGCTGTGCGAAGCCGACCTCGTGCCGACCGCGCAGGCGCTGATGAAGAAGATGCAGGAGCGCGGCGCCACGATCCCGATCGCGACCGACGTCGTGGTTGGCAAGAATTTCGACGAGAACGAACCCGCCGTGCTGAAGAGTGCGGACGACGTCGCCGACGATGAGATGATCTTCGATATCGGTCCCGATTCGGCGCAGGCGCTCGCCGATATCATCAGCAAGGCCGGCACCATCGTGTGGAACGGTCCGGTCGGGGTGTTCGAATTCGACCAGTTCGGTGCCGGCACCAAGACCGTATCGATGGCGATCGCCGATGCTGCAGGTTTCAGCCTTGCAGGCGGTGGTGACACGATCGCCGCAATCCAGAAGTACGATATCTACGACAAGGTGTCGTACATCTCCACCGCGGGCGGTGCCTTCCTCGAGTATCTCGAGGGCAAGACCTTGCCGGCCGTGGCGATGCTCGAAGAAGCGGCCAAGCGCTGACCGCCGCGCGGCGGCGTACGCGTCGCCGTGCGTACCGGTCCGGGTGGGCGGGTACGTGCCGAGCGGTGAACGAGTCACCGCTCCTT
>JAGRHA010000124.1 GCA_020445205.1 Gammaproteobacteria bacterium | reverse complement strand
TTCCGATCGAATGACGGCTTGCTGCACTGCGGCGAAACGGCATTTGCAACTGCGCCGCTAGCGGCTAAGAATCCCATGCAAAGCACAATAACACCGCAGCTTACGGGCTGTGCGACCGACGGAGGTTCTACCATGCAGCGTGCCTTGCACATCGATCCCAAGAAGTGCACTGGATGTCTCCAGTGCGAAATGGCCTGTTCGTACGAGAAAGACGGCGTATTCAACCCGTCGAAGTCGCGTATCAAAGTCTTCACCTTCCACCATGAAGGACGTTTCGCGCCCTATACCTGCACCCAGTGCGCCGAGGCATGGTGTCAGAAGGCCTGCCCGGTCGAAGCGATCCGCATCGATGCGACCACCGGGGCCAAGGTGATCGTCGACGCGCGCTGCGTGGGCTGCAAGGTCTGCACGATCGCTTGCCCCTTCGGCACGGTCAACTACAGCACGGCCACGGGCAAGGTCATCAAGTGTGACCTGTGCGGTGGTGATCCCGCCTGCGCCAATGCCTGTCCGACCGCGGCGATCACGTATGTCGACGCCGACTGGACTGGCATCGACAAGATGCGTGCTTACGCCGAACAAAGCCTGGCCGGCACGGCCTGAGGGGGAGACGATCATGGCTTGGACACGAAAAATTCTGCGTATCGACCTGACCAGCGGTACCTGCACCGCGGAAGCGTTGAACATGGCCTGGGCGGCCGACTATCTCGGCCAGCGCGGCCTCGCCACCAAGTATCTGTCCGAAGAGGTCGACCCGACGTGCGACGCGCTCGGCCCGGACAACAAGCTGATCATGACCACGGGCCCGCTGACCGGCACCATGGCGTCAACGGGCGGCCGCTATTCCGTCGTCACCAAAAGCCCGCTCACGGGCCTGGTCGCGTGCTCGAACTCCGGCGGCTTCATCGGCGCCGAGATGAAGAACGCCGGTTGGGACATGATCATCTTCGAGGGCAAGTCGCCCGAACCCGTTTACCTGTACGTGGAGAACGACACCGCCGAGTTGCGTTCAGCCGCGGGCTTGTGGGGCAAGTCGGTCTGGGAGACCGATGAGCTGTTGCACAAGACGCACCAGGATCCGCTGTTGCGTGTCGCCTGCATCGGGCGGTCGGCCGAGCAGGGTTGCCTGTACGCGGCCGTGGTCAACGATCTGCACCGTGCGGCCGGACGCTCCGGCGTCGGTACCGTCATGGCATCGAAGAACCTCAAGGCGGTCGCGATCCGCGGCACCAAGGGCGTCGGCAATGTCAAAGATCCGAAGGGGTTCATGGATGCCGTGCGCGCCGGCAAGCAGGTGCTGGCGGACAACGCCGTTACGGGGCAGGGTCTGCCGACCTATGGCACGCAGGTGCTCATGAACGTGATCAATGGCATCGGTGCCATGCCCACGCGCAACATGCGCGAAGTGCAGTTCGATGGTGCGCACAAGATCTCGGGCGAGGCCATGCACGAGCCGCGCAAGAGCGACGGCAAACCCAACCTCACCACCAATGCCGGCTGCTTCGGCTGCACCATCGCTTGCGGACGTATCTCGACCGTCGACAGGGGCCACTTCAGCGTCGAGAACAAACCCGAGTATTGGGGCAACTCCGGTGGTCTCGAGTACGAGGCGGCATGGGCGTTGGGCTCCGATACGGGTGTCGACGATCTCGATGCGATCACCTACGTCAACTTCGTGTGCAACGAAGACGGTATCGATCCGATCTCCTTCGGTGCGACAGTCGCGGCTGCGATGGAGTTGTTCGAGGAAGGCGCGATCACGACCGCGGACACCGGTGGCATCGATTTGAGTTTCAATCGCGCCGACACACTCGTGAAGCTCGCCGAGTTGACCGCAAAAGGCGAAGGCTTCGGCAAGGATATCGGCCTCGGTTCCAAGCGCCTGTGCGAGAAGTACGGTCGCCCCGAGCTGTCGATGACGGTCAAGAGCCAGGAGTTCCCCGCGTACGACCCGCGCGGTATCCAGGGCATGGGTCTGGCCTACGCGACGTCCAACCGCGGCGCCTGCCACCTGCGCGGTTACACGGTCGCCTCGGAGGTGCTTGGCATCCCGGTCAAAACCGACCCGCTGGCGACCGAGGGCAAGGCCGAGCTGGTCAAGGCCTTCCAGGACGCCACGGCCGCGGTCGACTCGTCGGGTCTGTGCGTGTTCACGACGTTTGCCTGGAGCATGGAAAACATCGCGCCGCAGGTCGATGCCGCCTGCGAAGGTGACTGGAGCGTCGACAAGATGCTCGAAGTCGGTGAGCGCATCTGGAACCTCGAGCGCGACTTCAACATGCGTGCAGGTATGACGGCCGACCAGGACACGCTGCCCAAGCGGCTGCTCAAGGATGCGGCCAATGTCGGTCCGGCCAAGGGCCGCGTCAACGATCTGGACAAGATGCTGCCCGAGTACTATGCCTTGCGTGGTTGGACGGCCGATGGCCAGATCACGCCGGAGACGCGCGCGCGCTTCGGCCTCTGACGGCACCTGTCGCGTCGCGCCCCGGATTGTGGGCGCGACGCGGATTCTCCTGACCATTCCACGTAGAGGGACTGTCCATGCAGTACCTGATCATCGGTGCAGGTCCGGCAGGCGTGAATGCCGCCGAGGCACTGCGTCAACGCGATCCGGATGCCGCGATCCGCATCATCGGCGATGAACCCGAACCACCGTATTCGCGTATGGCGATCCCGTACCTGTTGATGAACAACATCGACGAGCAGGGTACCCATTTGCGCGACCGCCAGGCACATTTCGACGATCTGCGCATCGACCTGTCGCACGGTCGTGTCGAGCGTGTCGAGCCCGCGGCGCACCAGGTCGTGCTGCAAGGCGGCGACAGTTTCCGCTACGACAAACTGTTGATCGCCACCGGTTCGTCACCGGTGCATCCGCCCATCCCGGGTATCGATGGGCCCAATGTCACCAATTGTTGGACCCTGGCGGACGCCCGGCGCATCCTCGACGGTGCCGCGGACGGCAGCCGCGTGGCGCTGATCGGCGCCGGCTTCATCGGCAGTATCGTGCTCGAAGCGTTGGCCCGGCGCGGCGTCGAGTTGCACGTGGTGGAGCAGGGTGAACGCATGGTGCCGCGCATGATGGGCCCCGAGGCCGGCGGCATGCTGCAACGCTGGTGCGAGGCCAAGGGTGTGGCCGTACACACGGGCGTCGGTGTGGCGTCGATCGATATGGCCGGCGTGTCGCTATCCAACGGTGCGCGCATCGATGCGGACCTCGTGATCACGGCGACGGGTGTCAAACCGAATGTCGGGTTCCTCGACGGCAGCGGCGTGGCGGTGGAGCAGGGCGTGCTCATCGATCGTCATTTCCGCACCAACGTCGACGATGTGTACGCGGCCGGTGACGTCGCCCAGGGCCTCGATTTCTCGACCGGCGGTTACGCCGTGCACGCCATCCAACCGACTGCGACCGACCATGGTCACCTTGCGGCCGCCAACATGTGCGGGCAGTTGGCCGAGTACGAAGGCTCGCTGAACATGAACGTGCTCGACACGCTGGGACTGCTGTCGTGTTCGTTCGGTCTTTGGGAAGGCGTCGAGGGCGGTGACCAGGCCGAGCTGTACGCGCCCGACGACTGGCGCTATCTGTCGTTGCAGTTCGACGGCGAACACCTGATCGGTGCCAATGCCGTGGGCCTGTACCAGCACGTCGGCGTGTTGCGCGGGCTGATCCAGCGGCGCTCACCGCTCGGGGTGTGGAAGGCGCGCCTCATGCAGGATCCGACGCGCCTCGTCGAGGCCTACGTCGCCACCACCCAGGTGGTGTGAGATGCGCGTGCGCCTCGAGCTGTATGCCTCGCTCATGGGCTATCTGCCCGCGGGAGCGAATCGTCACGCGACCGAATGCGAGTTGCCCGATGGCAGTACGGCGCACGAGCTCCTCGACCGTTTCGGTGTGCCGCGTGACAAGGCCCACCTGGTGTTGCGCAACGGCGTGTTCCTGCACGCGCCGGAGCGCGACGCACCCCTGCTCGTCGACGGCGATGTGATCGCGGTATGGCCGCCGGTCGCCGGCGGGTGAGCGAGGTCCCTGCGCCCATCCACCTCGAGATGGGCTACACCACTGACGAGTTCGCCAGCGTGCTGCCGCTGGCGATGCGCGACTGGCGCGTGACGGGTCGATCCCCCGGTTGGACGGTAATCGACGGCGACGGTGAGATGCTGGCCGAAATCACGATCGCTCCGCGTCCCGAACGCGCGCTCGGTGCGCTGCGCCTGCCGGTGCTGCAGGTGCAGATCCGTTTTCACACAACCTTGGTCGCAAAGGCCGCCGAACTGCAGCGGCGTTTCGAACGCGGGTTTCAGCGCGGCGGCGGTTGAGCTGCGACATCTGGCGCCATGCCAGCCTTGGTGAGCGCATCAACGGTGCCGTTGCCCACGCAGTTGGGGGCTTGGGTCACGCGACGTTTTCCTGTGTACTGTGCGTGCCGCTGGCGAAACGCCGCCGCCGGCGCCTGCCGGTCGTGCGGATGATCGGCACTTACCGCGTACAGGAGAAGCGCGCAGCCATGGCGGTCGAAGCCTTCGAGATGGAAATCGCGGTCGAGCCCGCAGACATCGATCTGCTCGGCCACGTCAACAATGTCGTCTACCTGCGCTGGGTGCAGGACCTCGCCGTCGCGCATTGGTACAACGCCGCGACGGCACAGCAGCAGGCCAGCCTGCTATGGATCGTTGCGCGCCACGAGATCGACTACAAGCGTCCCGCGTTCGCCGGCGACATCGTCGCTGCGCGGACCTGGGTGGGTAGCGCACACCACCACCTGTTCGAACGCTTTACCGAGTTCCGGCGCAAAGCCGACGGCAAGTTGCTGGCGCGGGCGTTGACGTTGTGGACGCCGGTCGACCGCGACAGCAAGCGCGTCGTCGACGTGGGGCCTGACGTGTACGAAACCTTCGCCGTCAACCGCTGACTGCCGGCGCGTGTCCAAGCCGAGTCGGCTCAAGATTTTGCTGCCGCGGACGCCTTCTTCACGCATGCGAACAGTGATGATGTCCATGCTTTTCGGCGTCCTGGTGTCGGTGGCGAATGCCGGCGGCGCGGCGTGTGTCATGGCCAAGTTCCAGGGCCAGACCCTCGACTATGCGCTGGTGTACGGCAAGCAGCATCCGGTTGAGGCGCAGGAGGCCGCCGAGGCGGAGCTGCGCGCGAAGGGTTATGCCGACTACTACAAGCATCTCGACATCATGCGGGCGCAGAACCTGAGCAACCTCGATCAGGCCTACGTGATCGTGATCCGCAGCGAGTTTCGGGATGTGCGCGACAAACCGCGTTCGGCCATGGGATGCGGTTTCGCCCGCGGCTCCTATCGTGACGCCGAGCTCGATGCCGTGCGCGATCTGCAGGCGTACTTCTGGGGGTGGAAGCCGGATCAACACGGTTACCAGGTCGAACGCAAGTTCCGCTACTGAACCTCCGCGACCACGGCGCCACGCTAAAACCCCTTAAAATCAATACCTTTTCGCGTATCACGCCGCATACGCGCGCGGCGCCGTGCGGTTGCCGAAGCGTGCATGTGGTTTGATATTAGCCGCTGTTAATATTAGAATTTCATCTCTTTTGCATGAATAAATCCGGCCGGGTTGTCACGAAGGGTTAGGGCATGTTGGATCCCGTATTGCACGTCGAGTCCGAGCAAGGGCGCAAAGAGGTCAAGAACACGACCTGTTATATGTGTGCCTGTCGCTGTGGCATCCGTGTCACGCTGCGTGACGGCGAGGTGCGGCACATCGAGGGCAACCCCGATCACCCGCTCAACAAGGGCGTGATCTGTGCCAAGGGTGCCTCCGGCATCATGAAGCAGTACTCGCCGGCGCGCCTGACCAAGCCACTCATGCGCCGTAGCGGCGGTGAACGCGGTGAGTCGGATTTCGAAGAGATCTCGTGGGAGCAGGCGTTCAAGGTCATGGAAGAGCGGCTGTCCAAGCTGCGAGCCGAGGACCCAAAGAAGTTCGCCTTGTTCACGGGCCGTGACCAGATGCAGGCGCTCACGGGCATGTTCGCCAAGCAGTTCGGCACGCCGAACTATGCCGCGCACGGCGGCTTCTGCTCGGTCAACATGGCTGCCGGCCTGATCTACACCATCGGCGGCTCGTTCTGGGAATTCGGCGGCCCCGACCTCGATCGTGCCAAGCTGTTCGTGATGATCGGCACGGCCGAGGATCATCATTCCAACCCGCTGAAGATCGCGATCTCGAAGTTCAAACGCCGCGGCGGGCGCTTCATCTCGATCAACCCGGTGCGTACGGGATACTCGGCGATCGCCGACGAGTGGGTGCCGATCAAGCCGGGCACCGACGGTGCACTCATGCTGGCGATCACGCACGAGATCATCAAGCAGGGCCTGTACGACCGCGATTTTCTCGTCGACTACACGAATGCCGCCGAACTCGTGAACCTGGATCCGGGCTCGAACGACTACGGCATGTTCATCCGCACCAACAAGCCGGTGGAAGAGGGCTGCTTCGACGCCCAGAACAAGCTGTGGTGGGATCGCAAGACCAACGGCCCCGTCGATGTCCGCTGCGAAGGTTGCGACCCCTACCTGCTCGGCAGCTACGAGATCGACGGCAAGCCTGTGAAGACGGCGTTCCAGATGCTCAAGGAGCGTGTCGCCGAGTACACCCCGGAATGGGCCGCCGGCATCACCGGCATCCCGGTCGAGACGATCAAGCGGCTCGCCCACGAGATGGGCGTGGTGTCGCGTGACCAGAAGATCGAACTGCCGATCCAGTGGACTGACGTGTGGGGACGCGAGCACGATTCCGTGGTCGGCAGTCCGGTCGCGTTCCACTCGATGCGCGGCCTCGCGGCGCACTCCAACGGCTTTCAGACCATCCGCGCACTCGGCGTACTGATGACCCTGCTGGGTACCATCGATCGGCCCGGTGGCTTCCGCCACAAGGCGCCGTTCCCGCGTCCGATTCCGCCGTGTCCCAAGCCACCGAAGGGGCCGGAGAATGTGCAACCGAATACGCCGCTCGACGGCATGCCGCTGGGCTGGCCCGCCGATCCGAACGACCTGTTCGTCGACGAGAACGGTGCGCCGGTACGTCTCGACAAGGGTTTCTCGTGGGAGTACCCGCTGTCGGTGCACGGCCTGATGCACAACGCCATCACCAACGCGTGGCGCGGCGATCCGTACAAGATCGACACCCTGCTGCTGTTCATGGCGAACATGGCGTGGAACTCGTCGATGAACACCGCCAAGGTGCGTGAGATGCTCGTCGACAAGGACGACAACGGTGACTACAAGATCCCGTTCATCATCGTCTGCGACGCGTTCCAGTCGGAGACCGTCGCGTTTGCCGATCTCGTGCTGCCGGACACCACCTATCTCGAGCGTCACGATGCGCTGTCGATGCTCGACCGTCCGATATCGGAATTCGACGGCCCGGTCGACTCGGTGCGTATCCCTGTCGTTGCGCCCAAGGGGCAGTGCAAGCCTTTCCAGGAAGTGCTGATCGAACTCGGCACGCGGCTCAGGTTGCCGGCCTTCGTCGACGACAACGGTGAACGCAAGTTCCGCGACTACCCGGACTTCATCATCAACTACGAGACCTCGCCGGGCTCGGGTATCGGTTTCCTCTCGGGGTGGCGCGGCAAGGGCGGCGAGAAGTTCCTCAAGGGCGAACCGAACCCGCGGCAGTGGGAGATGTACGCCAAGAACAACTGCGTGTTCCATTACGAGCTGCCCAAGTCGTACCAGTACATGCGCAACTGGAACAAGGGCTACCTGGAATGGGCGCGTGCGCACGGCATGACGCGCTATGCCGAGCCGATCAATGTGCACATCTATTCCGAGGTGCTGCAGAAGTTCCGCCTCGCCGCCCAGGGCAAGCGCCCCGGCAAGCAGCCGCCGAAGCATCTCGCCAAGCGCGTCGAAACCTATTTCGATCCGCTGCCGTTCTATCACGAGACGCTGGAATCCGAACTCGTCGATACCCAGGAGTACCCGCTCAACGCGCTCACCCAGCGACCGATGGCGATGTATCACTCGTGGGACAGCCAGAATGCCTGGCTGCGCCAGATCCACACCCACAACTACCTGTTCATGAGTCCCAAGCTCGGTGCCGCACAAGGCTTCGACGACGGTGACTGGGTGTGGGTGGAATCGCCGCATGGCCGCGTGCGCTGCATGGCGCGGTTCTCGGAGTCGGTCGAACCCGGCACGGTGTGGACGTGGAACGCGATCGGCAAGGCGTCGGGTGCCTGGGCACTGCATCCGAAAGCCAACGAGTCGCAGAAGGGCTTCCTGCTCAACCATGTGATTTCGGAAGAACTGCCGCCGTGCGATGCCGGTGAACACCTGTCCAACTCGGACCCGGTCACCGGCCAGGCGGCGTGGTTCGACGTGCGCGTGAAGGTCTACAAGGCCGATGCGAACGAACCCAACGTCACCTTTCCGCAGTTCCGGCCACAGCGCCGCGCACCCGGTCAGGACGGTCGGCGAGGCAAATGGCAGGCCTACTTCGCCGGTTTGTTCCGCCGCAAGGCCGGAATCGAGTGATCAGGAGGACGTAGTCAATGACCCAACTGGCACTGGTAATCGATCTCAACGTCTGCGTAGGCTGTCATGCCTGCGTGACCTCGTGCAAAGAGTGGAACACCTCGGGCTGGGCCGGACCGATGGTCGATCATCGGCCGTATGATCCCGATCCGACCGGCACCTTCTTCAACCGCGTGCAGATGTTCGAGGTCGGGCAATACCCGAACACCGAGACCGTGCACTTCCCCAAGAGCTGCCTGCACTGCGAAGAGCCGCCGTGTGTACCCGTGTGCCCTACGGGCGCGTCGTACAAGCGCAAGGACAACGGCGTGGTGCTCGTCGACTACGACAAGTGCATCGGTTGCAAGTATTGCTCGTGGGCGTGTCCCTACGGCGTGCGCGAGCTCGATGAGCAACAGAAGGTGATGAAGAAGTGCACCCTGTGCATCGACCGCATCACCGACCAGAGCCTGCCCGAGAAGGAACGCCGTCCGGCCTGCGTGCTCGCATGCCCGACCAACGCGCGCCTGTTCGGCGACGTGCATGATCCGGATTCCGAGGTTTCGGTGACGATCCGCGAGAACGGGGGTTACCAGCTCATGCCGGAGTGGGGCACGCAGCCCGCCAACCACTACCTGCCGCGGCGCAAGACGCGTATCCAGATCTTCGATGACGAGCTGGAACGTGCCGACAATCCGCTGAAGAAAGAGGCACCGCTGCCGGCTGCCGAAGGCGAAACCCTCGACGACGTGGCCTACTAAGGCGCCTGGAGTACCTCATGCATCCGGCTTTCTCCGTCATCTTTCTCACCACGCTCATCGGCGCCGGTCAGGGGCTGTTCATGGCGCTCGTCACGGGCCAGGTGTATTCGCTCGCCAACCTGCTCGATCCGCAGGACAGCGTGACCTTCTACGCCACCGGCAGCGTGCTGGCGCTGGTCCTGCTCGGCCTCGGACTGGTCGCCGCCGTGTTCCACCTCGGCAAACCCAGTTATTTTCTGACGCGTGCATGGCGCGGTATCACACAGTGGCGCACGTCGTGGCTGTCGCGTGAGCTGCTCGCGCTGCCGGCATTCATGCTCATGGTGGCGTTGTATGCCGGGACGCACTATTTCGGCTTCACCCAGCCGTGGCTCGTGGTCAAGGGCCAGCTGCCGATCGATGCCACGCTCGTGCTGGGCACGTTGGGTGTATTGCTGGCCGTGGTGCTGTTCGTATGCACGGCCATGATCTATGCGAGCCTGCGATTCCTGCAGGAATGGCACACGGCGCTGACCGTGGCCAACTTCATCCTGTTCGGCCTGGCGTCGGGCTTCACGCTCGCGGCAGCGTTCTCGGCCTGGAGTGGCGTGGCGCTCGTCGGCTTTTACGGTGTATGGGCCGTGATCTTCACCGTGCTGGCGGCGATCACGCGCGGTTGGTCGATGTACCGCAATGCGCGCATCAAGCACAAATCGACATTGCAGACCGCGATCGGCATCCGCCACACCAAGATTCGTCAAAAGTCGATGGGTTTCATGGGCGGCTCGTTCAACACGCGCGAGTTCTTCCACGGTGCGAGCGTCACGACCGTGCGCGCCGTGCGTTTGTTCTTCATCCTCATGGTATTCCTCGTCCCGATCGTGATGCTGGCCGCATCGAACGCGCTCGAGTCGGCCTACCTGCCGATGCTGGCGTTCGTCGCGCAGTATGTCGGGTTGATGGCGGAGCGCTGGTATTTCTTCGCCGAGGCACGTCACCCGCAGAACCTGTATTACCAGTCGGTAGCCTGACGCACTTCGATGACCGGGCGGGCGTTGCGCGCTCGGTTTGCGGACTTTGCGTTGCTGATTCGCCGGCGTGGTGCGTTCGTCGCCGCCCATGTATTGCGCGTCGCGCCACGCTTGGCGACGCGCTGCGTACAGCCAGGCAGTCTGTACAGGCGCGAATCACGTTGTCACGTGTCCGCGTATCGGGCGCCGCATGGAGGTTCGTAGCGCCTTGTCGGGTATCGGCAGCCGCAATCACGCACAACGGCAACGGTGTGTTGTCGAGATCACGTCGCCGCTTTCTATCATCCCGTCCACCATGCCTGCCGCGATCGCTGCGCCGTCGTACAATTCGCAGATTGTCACCCCATACCCTGCGAGTAACCGTCAACGATGCGCTTGATCGAAGTCGTCGCCGATGCCGGCCATACCGACACGCTGGCCGGAATCGCCGACCAGCACGAGATCACCGACTATTGGTGGGGTGCACCGGCCGATGATGGACGGCGGGCATTTCGCATGCTGGTGAGCGACGCCGCGCGGCAACCGGTCATGGATGCCCTGCAAAGCGTGTTCGGCGGTTCCGAGAACTACCGTATCGTCGTGCAGGCCGTGGAGACCGCGTTGCCGCGGGAACCCGAGGACGAAGCCGTCGTGGTGCGCGCAACGCGCGAGGAGCTCTATGCGCAGATCGCAAAGGGCGCACATATCGACAGCAACTTCCTGTTGTTGGTCGTATTGTCGACCGTGGTGGCCGCGATCGGGCTCATCGAAGACAACGTCGCCGTGGTGATCGGTGCGATGGTCATCGCGCCGCTGCTCGGCCCCATCCTTGCGCTCGCGTTCGCTTCGACGCTGGGTGACAGCAAGCTCGTGTGGCGTGCATTGCGCACGGGCACGGCCGGACTGGCGCTGGCGTTCCTCGTCGCGTTGATGATCGGCCTGAGCTGGCCGACCGATATCGCCCGTGGCGAGATGCTGATCGCCAGCAGCGAGATCCTGTCGCGCACCGATGTCGGCATCGATGGCATGGCGCTGGCGTTGGCGTCGGGTGCCGCCGCCGTGCTGTCGCTGACCACGGGACTGTCGACGACCCTGGTTGGCGTCATGGTGGCGGTGGCGCTGCTGCCGCCGACGGCGACCACGGCCATGCTGCTCGGTGCCGGGCACGCCGAACTCGCCCTCGGCGCGGCCTTGCTGCTCGCGGTGAATGTCGTCTGTGTCATGGTCGCGGCAAAGCTCGTCTTCATGCTCAAGGGTGTGCAACCGCGTACCTGGTACGAGCGCAGCAAGGCGCGCCAGTCGACGCGGCTGTCGAGCCTGTTCTGGGTGTTGCTGCTGCTCGTGCTGTTGGCGGTCGTCGTGTTGCGCCACCGTCTGCTGCTGTGAATAGGTCATAATTCACCCATCAGCTGTGTGATCGGTTTCCCCCATGAAAGCTCCGGAATTGCTGGCACCCGCCGGCACGCTACGCAATATGCGCTATGCCTTCGCCTACGGCGCCGATGCCGTGTACGCCGGCATGCCGCGCTACAGCCTGCGTGTGCGCAACAACGACTTCCTCGAGGATAACCTGCGCATCGGCATCGACGAGGCGCATCGCCAGGGCCGGCAGTTCTTCGTCGCCACCAACGTGATGCCGCATGGCGCCAAGCTGCGCACCTTCGTCGACGACATCGCGCCTGTGGTCGCTATGGGCCCCGATGCGCTGATCATGGCCGATCCGGGTCTGATCATGCTGGTGCGCGAATGCTGGCCCGAGCTGCCGGTCCACCTTTCGGTACAGGCCAACACGGTCAATGCGGCGGGTGTGAAATTCTGGCAGTCGGTCGGGCTCACGCGCGTGATCCTTTCGCGCGAGCTGTCGCTGGATGAAGTCGCCGACATCCGCCAGGCCTGTCCCGACATGGAGATCGAGGTCTTCGTGCATGGTGCGTTGTGCATCGCCTACTCGGGGCGTTGCCTGCTGTCGGGTTACTTCAACCACCGCGATGCGAATCAGGGGACGTGCACGAATTCCTGCCGCTGGGACTACAAGATCGCACGTGAGGACCTCGACGCCGTAGCCGCCGTACCGGTCGATGCGATCAAACGCCACCCGCGGGCCGACGAGGTTTACTACCTCGAGGAACGTGAGCGTCCGGGCGAGTTCATGCCGATTTTCGAAGACGAGCACGGTACCTACATCATGAATTCGCGCGACCTGCGCGCCGTCGAGCACGTCCATCGTCTCGCCGAGATCGGCGTCGACTGTCTCAAGATCGAGGGTCGCACCAAGTCGCACTACTACACGGCACGTACGACGCAGGTCTACCGGCGTGCAATCGACGATGCGGTCGCTGGGCAGCCGTTCGATCCGGCGTTGCTGGTCGAGCTCGAGCACCTGGCCAACCGCGGTTACACCGACGGTTTCTTTCAGCGTCACGAGAGCGCGGAGCTGCAGAGTTACCGCCAGGCCTCGTCGAACAGCACGCGTTCGCAGTTCGTCGCCGAGGTCATGGCGGTGGACGCGCGGACGGGAGTGGCGCAGTTGCTGGTCAAGAACAAGTTCCGCGTCGGCGACGAACTCGAGTTGCTCACGCCGCAGGGTAACCGGCGCTTCCGCCTCGACGCGCTGCAGGACACCGAGGGGGCGCCGCTTGACGAGGCGCCGGGTGGCGGCTGGATCGTGCACGCCAGATTGCCCGACGCCGCCGACCCCATGGCCTTGTTGACACGCTTTTTGCCGTAGCGGGGTGCCGGCGGTGTTGAAGCATCGCCTACAGACTATTGCGTGACCGCTTGATCCAGAGCGAGGAATTTACTGCCTGGAACCACTACCATGGTCACGATCCTGTAACAAAAACATCACATCGACGGAATTTCCATGACAAAAGAATCACCGATGAAGGTACTGTTCGCGGGTGTGCTGTGCGCCATGTTTTCTGGCGTGGAGGCAACGAACGGTTACTCGCCTACGGGTTTCGGCACCGCCAGCAAAGGCTTGGCCGGGGCTGGGGTTGCTCTGCCGCTCGACGCCATGTCGGCGGCCACCAATCCGGCGGCGGCTGTCGACGTCGGTAGCCGCGTCGACGCGGGTATCGGGTTGTTCGCCCCCGATCGCGGCTTCACCGCGGAAACGGCGGGACCGATCGCCGTTGGCGATCACGACAGCCGCAACGACCTGTTCTGGATTCCCCATGCCGGATGGAACAAGGCCCTCGATGCCGACCGCAGCATCGGCATCTTGCTCGGCGCCAACGGCGGCATGAACACCGAGTACGACAGCGCCGTCTGGCAGGCCTTCAATAATCCCGCGGGTACGGCCAGTTCGCCGACCGGGGTCGACTTCTCGCAGTTGTTCGTCGGGTTCAACTATTCGCAGCGCATCAATGCCGCACACTCGATCGGCATCATGCCGGTCATCGCGGTACAGCGCTTCAAGGCCGAAGGCCTGGAGCCGTTCCAGGCGTTCTCGGTGTCGCCGACCAAGGTCACCAACAACGGCTACGACTACTCGTGGGGCTACGGTGTGCGCCTCGGCTGGCTGGGTCGCTTCGGTGACCGCTTGAGCGTGGGAGCGGCGGCGCAGTCGCGGCTGCACATGACGAAGTTCGACAAGTACGAGGGCCTGTTCGCCGAAGGCGGCGACTTCGACGTGCCGCCGACCGTCATGCTGGGTCTCGCGTACAAGGCAACGCCGACGGTGACCCTTGTCGCCGACTGGCAGCGCATCTTCTACAGCGATATCGCGTCGTTGCATAACCCGAACGATTCCCCGCTCGGGCCGACGACCTTTCTCGGCGCCGACGACGGCCTGGGTTTCGGTTGGAACGATATCGATATCCTCAAGCTCGGCGTGCAGTGGGAATACCACCCGAAACTCACGCTGCGTGCCGGCTTCAGTCACGCCAACCAGCTGTTCGAGAATGGCCAGGCGTTGTTCAACGTGCTCGCACCCGCAACGGTTCGCACCCACGCCAGCCTCGGCATGACCTATCGCGTCGACGAGGACAGCGCGTTCACTGTCGCCTACACGCGGGCGTTTCGCGAGGAGATCAGTGGCACGAGTCCACTGACGGGGACGCAGCAGGGCTCGGTGTGGATGGACCAGCACGAGCTCGAGGTCAGCTGGAGCTGGGCGTTCGATTGAGCGGCGTGGGTGGGTGACGCCGCGTGACCGGCGCCACCCGCTCAGTCTTCCTGCGCTGCGCCGGCCGCGCCCGTCATGTGGGCGAACGCTGCACGCACGCGCGTATCCTGCGCCGGTGAGCGCAACGCATGGCGCAGCGGCTCGGCCATCGTCGGTACGC
The DNA here is from genome assembly GCA_020445205.1 of Gammaproteobacteria bacterium. GTDB lineage: Bacteria > Pseudomonadota > Gammaproteobacteria > Chromatiales > Chromatiaceae > Thiosocius. The sequence goes on along the minus strand of JAGRHA010000124.1, from coordinate 8,619 downwards.
TCAACAGGTCGCCGACGCATTGTTCGAACGCTGCCTGACCATGCGTGTTGACGACCAGGCAGGCAAGCCAGCGTCCCAGTAGTCCATCGTCGAGCAGCGCCTCCCAGGCGCGGCCCGCGATCGCGGCGAGTATCTCGATGTCGTGCGCCAGCGGTCTTGCCAGCAAGTCGTGAAGGGCACGGCGCACGGGCGCCTCTTCGGCGCGTGAGGCGAGTGCGCGTACGGTCGCGGCGGCGACGCCGGCGTCGGCCGTCGACACGGCACATTCCTGTTGTAGCCGTGCGATCAATGCGTCGCGCAGCGGGTCACCGATGCGCTGGCTTTCCAGACAGTGGCACAAAGCCAGCAAGGGTTCCGGCGGCAGATGCGGTATGGCCGCGCTCAACGGCGCACCGTCGTGGCGGCAGGCGACGTCGGCGATGCCCTGGTAACCGACGAATCCCCATTGCTCCCATCCCGGGTCGCCGCGGAAGTAGTCCAGGGCGTGGTCATAGAAACGCGAGGGCGGCCGCTGCAGATCCGCGCCCAGACGCGCATGGAACAGTGCCATGCGATCCGTCCGCGGCGTGAACGCCTGCGGGTTGTCGCGTAACAGCTGCTCGGGATCGCCGCCGCGCTGTCCCGTCTGCGCCGATTCCAGTAGGCGTGCCAACAGATAGTCGCGCTCGGCAGGCACCAGCAGTCCCTGTTCGTCGAGAGCGAGGCGCAGAAACCATACGGTCGGCTCGGCGTCGTCGACGCGTTGGACCACCGCGATCCACGCACGACGCTGCATGGGTAGCGGATAGGGCAGGGTGCCGGCTTCGAACGCGGCGAAGGACTCGCGCGGAATGGCGCCGATGCGGCGGCCGATGTCGTACACCAGCACCTCGCGGCCACTGTCTTCGAGTACGCCGAGCAGGCTCAGGCCTTTGTCCGACACGGGTTTACTCGAACCAGTCGACCAGGTGCTGCTCGAGCGGCCCGGCGTCGTCTTCGCAGATGGAACGCAGGCACGCGCGTTGACCCGCGGCGACGACAGTGCGCGGGTCACCCGTACGCAGCGGGTGCCAACGGGGAAGCGCACGACCTTCGGCGAGTCGCCGGTAGGCGCAGGTCGTCGGCAGCCAGTAGGGGTTCTCGAGTACCGCAGGCGTGATGGTCACGCAGTCGGGCACGCGTTGTGAACGATTGGGGTAGTCGGTACAGCGGCCCGTGTCGGGGTCGAGCAGATAGCAGCGCACGTTGGTGTAATGAATCACGTGCGTGTCTTCGTCCTCGAGGCGGTACAGACAGCATTTGGTACAGCCGTCACACAAGGATTCCCATTCCTCGGGCGTGAGCTCCTGTAGCGTCTTGCGTTGCCAGAACGGGGTGTCGGCGTCTGTCATAGGTACCTTCGGCAGCACAAGGGTGTTTACATTAGAAACTGTTTATACACAGGCCGGCCGCGGCGCGGGATCGGAACGCCTGCTTGTCGCGTATTCCCCATGTGAATTATCATGAAGGCGACATAATCTACTGACTTAAAAAAAGAAACTGTCATTTGTTCAATTTTTGGTCAATTTGATGACCCTCGCGTCACGACGAGGCATAGCGGGGATTCTCATCACCTTTCCCACAAAGTTTTCCACAGCCTGTGTGGAAAAAATCGCCTCGTCGCCGGCTGCCGGCGGCGGCCCTCGAGCGTGGCGCCGGTCAATTGAGGCCACCCTGGTTGTCCGTCAAGAGGGCATCGATCTCGCCGATGATCGCGACGATACGCAGACCTCCCGGGTCGTCGGCACTGTAGACCTCTTCCGCCATCGGCTGGATCGCACAGTTGGCCGGTAGCGGCAGTTGCCGGCGCAACAGTTCGTGCATGCGTGGCAGCAGTATCCATTGCAACCACTGATCGAAATCCATGGCGTCGACGGCGAACGGCTCGGTGCTGCGCAGCGCCTCTGCTGACGGCGATTCGGTCTCCCAGCGTGCCTGCATACGCAGCTCACGTTCCAGGTCCTGCAGCAGAGATGTCAATCGATCACGCACGGCTCCCCCGTTGCTGGCGCTCTGCCGGTTATCCTTGCACGCAGGTGCGGTGAATACCACCGCCAACGACCGGGGGGAATAAGCGGATGACGGCGCCATCGACGGTACCTGCGAAGTCGCGTCGAGCGCCGGCGGAGGACGACGTGCGTTCGATCGAAGCCTTTGCCGACGCGGTTTGGATGGAGCGCGGCCTGGCGCGCAATACCCTGAGCTCGTACCAGTCGGACCTGCGCCACTGCGCCGCATGGCTGCGGGATGCTGAACGCGTCGGTCTGCGCGATGCGCGCCGCGATCAGCTGCTCTCTTATCTCGCTGCAGGCGTCGACGAAGGCGTGCGACCGCGAACGAGCGCACGTCGCCTGTCGACGCTGCGCCAGTTCTACCAATGGGTGGTGCGCGAACAGCTGCGGCCCGACGATCCCACGGCACAGATCGAGGCGCCGCGCCTGGGTCGGCCCTTGCCGAAGTCGCTCAGCGAGGCGGAGGTCGAGGCGCTGCTCGAGGCGCCGGATCTGACGACCGCGGAAGGCCTGCGTGATCGCGCGATGCTCGAGTTGTTGTATGCCACCGGGTTGCGGGTATCGGAACTCGTCGGTTTGCAGCCCGACCAGATGAGTCTGACCCAGGGTGTCGTTCGCGTGATCGGCAAAGGTGGCAAGGAGCGCCTGGTGCCGCTCGGTGAGCAGGCCATCGACTGGCTGCAGCGTTACCTGCGCGAGGCGCGGCCTGTGCTGCTCGGCGCGCAGCCCGCGGCCAGCCTGTTCGTGACGCGGCGCGGCGACGGTATGACGCGCCAGGCATTCTGGTACCGGATCAAGAAACACGCGGCGGGCGCCGGCATCCGCCAGACCTTGTCGCCGCACACGGTAAGACACGCGTTTGCGACCCACCTCGTGAACCACGGCGCGGACCTGCGTGTGGTGCAGCTGTTGCTTGGTCACAGCTCGCTGTCGACGACGCAGATCTACACGCACGTCGCACGCGAGCGTCTGCAGGCGCTGCACGCCAGGCATCATCCGCGCGGTTGACACTGCGTGTGTGCAGGGTGGCCTGGATTGCGCGGTCGGCCCGGTGCTTAAGCTTGTGCGTTATCGGCCGCCGATATCGGGTATCGGTCGAGCCTCTTTCCGCTTCGGCTGCGAGTACTTCGCGCGTTGCACGGCGGCAGCGACTGCGCCGCTGCGGGCGTCGCTGTGATAGCCTTGCGCCGACCTTATCCGGAGCCAGCGCTATGCCGTCATTCGATGTCGTGTCCGAGGTGGACCTGCAGGAGGTACGCAATGCGACCGACCAGTCCAACCGCGAAGTGGGTACGCGGTTCGATTTCAAAGGCAGCGATGCGCATTTCAGTCTCGACGACAACGTCGTCACTTTGCATGCGCAGAGCGAATTCCAGCTCGAACAGATGATGGATATCCTGCAGAAAAAATTGGTCAAACGCTCTGTCGACATCGATTGCCTCGAACTCGGCAAGGTCGAGACCGCGAACAATCGCGCGCGCCAGGGCGTGACCATCCGCCAGGGCATCGATACCGACACGGCGCGTGACATCGTCAAGGCCATCAAGGCGGCCAAGATGAAGGTCCAGGCGCAGATCCAGGGCGAGCAAGTGCGCGTCAGCGGCAAGAGCCGTGATGACCTGCAGAATGCGATCGCCCTGCTGAGGAAGGGTGATTTCGGTCTGCCCTTGCAGTACATCAATTTCAGGGACTAACTTACGTGATGAAGACTATGTTTTGGGGCTTGCTCGCCGCTGTGTTGCTGAGCGCCCAGGTGCACGCAGACGAGGTCGACCCGCAAGTCGACGAGCGCATCCGCAACTCGCTGTCGGTGCTGCTGCCCGGACTGCGGCCCGACACGATCCGGGCGACACCGGTCGAAAACCTTTACGAGGTCGGTTTCGGGATGCGTCTGGTCTACGTCACGGGTGACGGCCGTTACCTGATGCAGGGAAAGATCATCGACCTCGAGACACGCACTGAAATCACCGAACAACGCTTGTCAGCGCTCAAGATGGCCGCACTCGCGGAACTCGACGAGAAAGACATGATCACCTTCGGTGACGATGACGCGAAGTACACCATTACGGTGTTTACCGATATCGATTGCGGTTATTGCCGCAAGCTGCATTCCGAGATGGACCAGTACAACGCCAAAGGCATTCGTATCCGTTATTTGTTCTACCCGCGCGCGGGTGTCGGCAGCGAGTCGTACGACAAGGCGGTTTCCGTATGGTGCGCCGACGATCGCAAGGCGGCGATGGACGTTGCCAAATCGGGTGGCAACGTACCGGCAAAAACCTGCGACAATCCGGTTGCCGAGCAGCATGCGCTGGGACAGGCGATGCGCATTCAGGGCACGCCGGCATTGCTGCTCGACGATGGTTCGATGCTGCCGGGCTACGTACCGGCCGACAAGCTCAGACAGGCACTCGACCAACGCGCAGCCGGTGGCTGAGCGATAAACGAAAGATCAATAACAAGGCACGGCAAAATGCCGGACGTGATGCGGGGCTGATGGCGGTTCACTCTGTCGAAGTCGCGTACCGCACCCACCAGGGGCTGGTCCGCAAACGTAACCAAGACTGGATTCAGATCGAATCCGATCTCGGCATACTCGTGCTCGCCGATGGCATGGGCGGGCATCGCAGTGGCGAGGTTGCCAGCCGCGTTGCCGTCGAGGCGGCGTTCGCCGACCTGCTGCCGGCGCAGCGCGACGATCGTGGCGACGACATGGAAAGTCTGCTGCGAGTGGGCCATGCCGTCGAGGTCGCCAACCAGGCCCTGCTGGACATGTGCGCGGTGCATCCCGAACTCACGGGTATGGGGACCACCCTCGTGCTCGCGATTTTCCGCGGCGGCCGCATTTACCATGCCCATGTCGGCGACTCGCGTCTGTATCGCGTGCGCTTCGGTCGCATGCGCCGCCTGACCCGCGACCATTCGTTGATCCAGCAGATGGTCGACGACGGGGTATTCGTCAATCGTGCCGAAGCGCGTGGCGCGGGTATCCGCGACAACGTGCTGACGCGCAGCCTCGGTATGCAGCGCCAGACCGATGTCGATGTCGGCGACGCCCTGGTCGAGACGGGGGATACCTACCTGTTCTGCAGCGATGGCCTGCACAGCCTGGTGCCCGACAACACCATTTCACGGATTCTGCGCGACCCCCAGGGTGACCTGGATCAGCAGGCCGACGCCCTGATAGAGGCAGCGCTGCAGGCCGGCGGCAACGACAACGTCAGCGTGGTGCTGGCGCGCCCCGTGCTCGCCGCCTGAGCCAACCGCGGCCGCCCTGCCGGTCAGCGTTCGAGCAGATCGATCTTGCCCGGCTTGCCGTCCCACTCGGCAGCGTCATCCGGTGGCGGCTTGCGCTGCGTGATCACCGGCCAGTTCGCACACAGCTCGGCATTCAGCGCGATGAACCTCTGCTGTTCGGCGGGGACGTCGTCTTCGGCGAAGATCGCATTTGCCGGGCACTCGGGTTCACACAACGCGCAGTCGATGCACTCGTCGGGGTCGATGGTGAGGAAGTTCGGACCTTCGTGGAAGCAGTCGACGGGGCACACCTCCACGCAATCCGTGTACTTGCACTTGATGCAGTTCTCGGTAACGACGTACGTCATACGCGGTCTCCTCTCCGGCTTGCATGTCTTCAATCAGCGTCGCGCAGGGCGATGAGTTCGTAAAGCGCATCGAGCGCTGCGCGCGGCGTCAGCTGATCCGGGTCGAGGAGTGCGAGACGGTCGCGTAGCGCGTCGGGCTTGGGCTGGTCCGCGGTCGGCTGGAACAGGGACAACTGGTTCGACTCGTTCTGCGCATGTCGTTGCGCCGCCTGCTCGAGCTCCCGCAGGCGGCGGCGCGCGAGTTCGATGACCTTACGCGGTACGCCGGCCAGCGCGGCGACCTGCAGGCCGTAGCTCTGATTCGCGGGGCCATCGCGCAAGGCGTGCAGGAACACGATACCGTCGCCATGCTCGACGGCGTCGAGGTGGACATTGGCGATACCCGGGTGTTCGTCGGGTAGCGTGGTCAATTCGAAGTAGTGCGTGGCGAATAGCGTGAACGCGCGGATGCGTGTCGCCAGCTCGACGGCGCAAGCCCACGCCAGCGACAGGCCGTCGAACGTGCTGGTGCCGCGTCCGATCTCGTCCATGAGCACCAGCGAACGTGCGCTGGCGTTGTTGAGGATGTTGGCTGTCTCCTGCATCTCGACCATGAAGGTCGAGCGTCCGCCGGCAAGGTCGTCGGATGCCCCGATGCGCGAAAAGATGCGGTCGAACGGTCCCAGCTCGGCCGACTGTGCGGGGACGTAGCAACCCGCATAGGCCATGATGACGATCAGCGCCGCCTGGCGCATGAAGGTCGATTTTCCGCCCATGTTCGGTCCCGTGATGATCAGGATGTGGCGGCGTTCGTCCATGACCAGGTCGTTGGCAACGAACGGTGTGTCGTTGACCTGCTCGACCACGGGGTGACGACCGCCCTGGATCGACAACCCCGACGCGTCGCGGAACTGCGGCTGGCAGAGTTCGAGGCGCAACGCACGCTCGGCGAAACAGGCGAGTACGTCGAGTCGTGCGATCGCGGCGGCGCACAGCTGCAGCGCGGCGAGTGACGGCATAAGGAGGTCGAGGAGCTCTTCGTACAAGGCCTTTTCGCGCTGCAGCGCGCGCTCGCGCGCCGACAACACCCGGTCCTCGAAGCCCTTGAGTTCGGGCGTGATGAAGCGCTCCGTGCCCTTGAGGGTCTGCCGACGGATGTAGTCGTCGGGCACACGGTCGGCTTTGCTGCGACCGATCTCGATGTAGTAACCGTGTACCCGGTTGTAGCTCACCTTCAGGGTCTCGATGCCGGTGCGCTCGCGCTCGCGGCGCTCGAGGTCGACGAGAAACTGGTCGGCGTTCTGCGACAGGTCGCGCAATTCGTCGAGCTCGCTGTCATAACCGCTCGCCAGCACGCCACCCTCGCGCAGGACCACGGGCGGGTTGTCGATGATGGCGCGCAGCAACAGGTCGTGGGTGTCGCCGTGGTCGCCGATCTCGGCGGCCAGCGACGTCATGCCGGGATGTTCTATCGGTGCGAGCTGCGCGCGCAGTATCGGGAGCGCGCCGAGGCCGTCGCGCAACACCGCGAGATCGCGTGGACGTGCCGAGCGCAGCGCCACGCGGGCGAGAATGCGTTCGATGTCGCCGATCGCCGCGAGTGTGTCGCGCACGCCGTCGACCTGTCCCTGGTCGAGCAGACAACCGACCAGCGCGTGACGTTCGCGCACCGCGTGCTGGTCGCGCAGCGGGCGGCTGATCCAGCGACGCAGCAGGCGGCTGCCCATGGCGGTTGCCGTGCTGTCGAGCAGGCCGGCAAGGCTGTGCGTGCGCTTGCCCGATGCGGCGTCGGTGAGTTCGAGGTTGCGCCGTGTTGCGGCGTCGATGACGATGGCGTCGTCATACTGTTCGACACCCAGCCGCGTGATGTGTGGCAGTGCGCTGCGCTGCGTGTCGGCGACGTATTGCAGCAATGCGCCCGCGGCGCATATGGCGAGCCGCAGATCACTGCAGCCGAACCCGGCGAGGTCGTGTGTGGCGAACTGTTGCGTGAGTTGGCGTTCGGCGCTGTCGTGTTCGAAATGCCAGGGGGGGCGGCGTGTGAAGCCGCCGTCGTGGCCGGGTCGCTGCAGCGGCGTCTGGTCCTCGGCGACCAGGATCTCGGCGGGGTCGAGGCGTTCGAGTTCGCCGAGCAGGCTGTCGCGGCTGTCGAGTTCCTGCAGCAGGAAACGGCCTCCCGTGAGGTCGAGCCAGGCAAGACCGTAGCGGCCGCCGTGTTCGGCCAACGCGGCGAGCAGGTTGTCGCGGCGTTCCTCCATCAGCGCTTCGTCGCTCACGGTGCCTGGGGTGACGATCCGTACCACCTGGCGTTCGACAGGCCCCTTGCTCGTCGCCGGGTCGCCGATCTGTTCGCAGATCGCGACCGATTCGCCCTGCCTGACGAGTTTCGCGAGGTAACTCTCGGCAGCGTGAAACGGCACGCCAGCCATGGGGATGGGTTCGCCGCCTGACTTGCCGCGCGCGGTCAGGGTGATGTCGAGCAGCCGTGCCGCCCGGCGGGCGTCGTCGTAGAACAACTCGTAGAAGTCACCCATACGGTAGAACACCAGGCGCTGTGGATGCTCGGCCTTGATGCGCAGGTACTGCTGCATCATCGGGGTGTGTTGATCTACGCCACCCTTTGAATTCGCTAGGTTTTCTACAGCTTTAATCATTGAAAACAGTATGTTGTCTGCAAGGCGCTTTGTTTGTTGTTGTCCAATACGGGCCGCTATGGTGTAGGTAAAACCGATTTAATAGTGTAGGTTTTTAGCCTATTGCCCTACACTAGTAGTCGGTTGGTGTAGGCAGAGATAACACTCACCTACACTAGCGCAGAGCGCCGGCGTCTCGTCCACGCCAGCGCTCCGCTGATCAATGCCGGCATTGGAGGTGCTAGCGATGACTGACGGGAAGCCTATCAAGAAACCACTTTCCGCCCTACGACTGAAGAATCTGAAAACCGGCGAGACACTCGCAGATATCGAAGAAAACCGATGGCTGCGTGTCACCCGTTCGAAAGCAGG
>JAGRHA010000123.1 GCA_020445205.1 Gammaproteobacteria bacterium | reverse complement strand
TGCGCTACATGCACTCGACCGGCGCGTCGGCGTTCTTCCTCGTGATCTACCTGCACATGTTCCGCGGTCTGATCTACGGTTCGTACCGCAAGCCGCGCGAACTGCTGTGGATCATCGGCGTAATCATCTACCTGGCCATGATGGCCACCGCGTTCATGGGCTACCTGCTGCCGTGGGGACAGATGTCGTACTGGGGCGCACAGGTTATCGTCAACCTGTTCTCGGCCTTCCCGTTCGGTATCGGCGAGCCGCTGTCGGTGTGGATCCGCGGTGACTATGTCATCTCCGACGCCACGCTGAACCGCTTCTTCGCGCTGCACTTCCTGCTGCCGTTCATTCTCGCGGCGCTGGTGTTCATCCATATCGTCGCCCTGCACAAGGTGGGTTCGAACAACCCGGACGGTATCGAGATCAAGAAGAACAAGGACGAGAACGGCATTCCGAAAGACGGCATTCCGTTCCATCCTTACTACTCGGTCAAAGACATCGTCGGCGTCGGCGTGTTCCTGATCTTCTTTACTGCGATCATCTTCTTCTGGCCCGACTTTGGCGGTCTGTTCCTGGAGCCGCCGAACTTCGAACCGGCCAACCCGTTGAAGACGCCGGAACATATCGCCCCGGTGTGGTACTTCACGCCGTTCTACGCGATGCTGCGTGCGGTACCGCCGATGTTCAACTCGCAGTTCCCGGGCGTCGTCGTGATGTTCGCGGCGATCCTGATCATGTTCTTCCTGCCGTGGCTCGATCGCAGCCCCGTCAAGTCGATCCGCTACAAGGGCATGCTGTTCAAGGCCGCCATCGCGATATTTGCCGTGACCTTCGTCGTCCTTGCCTGGTTGGGCATGCAGGCATCGACGCCGACCAAGACGCTGTTGGCGCAGATCTTCACTGCGGTGTATTTCGCGTTTTTCCTGCTGATGCCGTTCTACAGCAAGATGGACAAGACCAAGCCCGTGCCGGAGAGGGTTACGAAATGAAGAAACTGATCGCAGTTATTGCCTTGGCCTTCGCGCCGCTCACGGGCATGGCCTCCAGCGGCGGGGTGGAGTTGCAGCAGGCCAACATCGACCTCAACAACCACGCCGCGATTCAGCGTGGCGCCAAGTTGTTCGTGAACTACTGCATGGGCTGTCACTCGGCCAAGTACGTGCGTTACAAGTTGTTCACCGAAGTCGGTCTGACCGAAGACGACATCAAGGACAACCTGATGTTCACGGGCGGCAAGATCGGTGACCTCATGAAGATCGCGATGCCGGAAGAAGATGCCGGCAAGTGGTTTGGTGCACCGGCCCCCGACCTGACACTGGTCGCACGCATCCGCCATGGCGGTGCCGACTGGATCTACAGCTACCTCAAGGGTTTCTACGCTGATCCTTCGCGACCGATGGGCGTGAACAACACCGTGTTCCCCAATGTCGGCATGCCGCACGTGTTGTGGGAGTTGCAGGGTGTGCAGACGCCCGTGTACAAGTTCGAGGTTCACCACGACGGGCATTCGGTTGCCAGTTTCGACACCGAGGCGGCAGCCGCCGCTTATGTCGCCGAACATGGCCAGGAATACCGCGCGGAGCGTGTGGTCGAGAAGCTCGAACTGAGCCAGGCCGGTTCGCTGACCCCGGCGCAGTACGACCAGGTTTCGCGTGATCTCGCCACTTACCTGACCTACATCGCCGAGCCGATGAAGCTGGAACGCCAGCGCATGGGGGTCTGGGTGGTGCTGTTCCTGATCGTGTTCAGCGTCGTCGCCTACCTCATGAAAAAGGAGTGGTGGAAGGATATCCACTGATCTCGGCGGGGCGTGTCGCGGTGTCAACGACGCCGTGACACGACGCAGCCAAACGGGGCATCAAACCGGGGGCGCACAGTTTGGTATACTGTGCGCCTTTTTTATGTGCCGGCCGTTCTGTTGCCGCAACCGGCACCGCGCAGGAGAGATATCCCGATGACCGCCGTTGCCGCTCGCCGTTCCGTGATGACGCTGTTTTCCGATCCACAGAGTCTGCGAAGCCACCGGGTGCGCATGGTGCTGGCTGAAAAGAACGTCACCTGCGACATCATCGATGTCGATCCTCTTAACCTGCCGGAAGACGTCATCGACCTCAACCCTTACGGCACGGTGCCGACGCTGGTCGACCGCGACCTCGCACTGTACGACTCGCGCATCATCTGCGAGTACCTCGACGAACGGTTCCCACATCCGCCGCTGCTGCCGGTCGATCCCGTCTCGCGGGCGAGTGCGCGCCTGTACATGTACCGCGTCGAAAACGATTGGTATTCGCTGGTCGATCAGGTTCTTGGGGGTGGTAAGGCCGCGACCAAGGCACGCAAGGAACTGCGCGAAGGGCTGACGGCGGCGGCACCGATCCTGGCGCACAAGCCGTTCTTCATGAGCGACGAGTTCTCACTCGTCGACGCCAGCATCGCGCCGCTGTTGTGGCGCCTGCCCATGCTTGGTGTGGAACTGGCCGGTCAGGCGGCGAAGCAGGTCAACGTATATGCCGGCAACCTTTTCATGCGCAATGGTTTCATCGCCAGCCTGACCGAGCTCGAGCGCGAAATGCGCGGCTGAGACGCAGGGCATGACTTCGAATCGACCCTATCTGATCCGCGCGTTGTACGAGTGGTTGGTCGACAACGAGCTGACACCCTACCTGCTGGTCGATGCCAGTCGCGACGCCGTGCACGTGCCGAGTCGCTATGTCGAAGAAGGGCGCATCGTCCTCAATGTCAGCCCGAGTGCGGTGCGTGATCTGAACCTCGGCAACGAGCTGATTTCGTTCGAGGCGCGTTTTGGTGGCACCGCGTTCGCGATCTCGCTGCCGCCGGATGCCGTGCTCGGCGTCTATGCGCGCGAGAACGGCAAGGGCATGTTGTTTCCTGACGAAGAGGTCGCCGAACCCGAACCGCCGCAGCCCGAGCCGCCCAAACCGTCAGGCAGCGGCCGGCCATCGTTGAAAGTGGTCAAGTAACGCCGGCCCGCGTGGTCAATGGTCGCGGCGCCGGAACGGTACGACCTTGTGATCGGGATCGTCGACGGGCGTGATGTCGGTCGCTTCGACGATCTCCGCCGGCGGCTCCGACGGCAACCCATCATCGATGGTTTCGAGTTGCAGACCGAGCAGCAGGATGTAACCCGTACGCCGACCGACGCCCTCGAGGCTGAAGTCGAAGCGGAACATGCGGCGGACGCGAATCCCCTGTTGCGTCCAACGTAGCCCCATGCGCGCGAGTGCCACCGTCTCGTCGAGAAATTGCAGATCATGCCGGTCGCAATGACGTCGTGCGAGCGCGGTTGCGATTTCGCGCGCGCGCGCGCCGTCGAGCCAGATCCATGCGAGCAGCAGCAGGACGAGTATGGGCATCAGCGTGGACATGTCTTCACCTGGTTCACGTGCCGGTAGCGACCGGCTCCAGCAGATGGCACTTTGTGCAACATTAACGGAGCCGGGGTGCGGCATGCCAGCGGTATCGTTTGGATCGCATGTCTGCCAGGCGGCATCCGCCGTAACGGCTGCGCACGGGTTGGCGTCCACGTGGCGCGTTCGCGCCTGCGGCGGTCGGGTTCTACCCATGCCCTCAATCCGGTTACAGTGGCGGCGACTCACGACACGGGGAACCGCCGGTTGAACAAACGTCTGACAGCCTGTGGCAGAGTGCTCAGGCGCGGCGGCTTCCGCTGCCGCCAGGTGTTGCCAGCTTCGCAGTGCGCAGGCCGTGGCGTGCGATGGTGCGCCTCACCGTTGTCGCCGGGTGGCACGCCCGGATTCGTCGCCGGTCCTGCCGTATGAGCGTGGATACGTCGCCACGTCCGCGGCTGTTGATGGTCAGTCGCAACCCGCCGACAGGTGTGGGTACGGGGTCGCGCATCCGCGCGGGCTTTTTCCTCGACACGCTGCTGCAACGCTACGATGTTCATCTGCTCGTCATCTCTCCCGAGGCAGATTCGGCGGATCTGCAGTCGCCATTGCTTGCCCGCTGCGCCTCCCTGACCACGGACGATATGGCTTGGCAGAGTCGCGAACGCTGGCGTGAACCCGGCGGCGACAGTGGCGCATTGGACTTTCTCTGGCACGCCCTGCGCGCACCCGCCACCAATGTGCCGGTACTGCAACACACCGAAGGTGAGGCGCTGGTTGCACGTCTGCCTTACCGCGATTATGACGCGGTGGTCGCAATTCGCCTGTCGATGGCGAGCGTCGCACAGCAGCTGCTCGACTGGGGGCTGTTGCGGGCACGCCGTCGGGTGTTCGACCTCGATGACATCGAGTCGCGTCTGCTCGCGCGGGAGCGCGCGCTCGATGGTCGGCGCACGGGTTTCGCCGTCGGTGTGGCGAAGTGGATCCGGCAGCAGCGTCTGGAGCGCACTGAGCAGCGGCTCACGCGGACCTGGGATCAGGTCTACGTGTGTTCCACTGCGGACCGTGACCTGATGCACGCACGCAGCCGCAATTCGACGGTGCACTGCGTGCCGAACACCTGTCCGCCGACCACTGCCGCACCGGCGGGCGCCGCCACAGCGGGCGAGATCCTGTTCGTCGGTAGCCTGCGCTATCCGCCCAACGATGATGCGGTGCAGTTTTTCTGCGAACAGGTGTGGCCGCATCTGTGCGAGCGGCTGCCATTCGCGCCGACCCTGCGTATTGTCGGTGCGGGGCCATCGATACGCGTCAAGGCATTCGCTCACGACCCGCGGATCGATGTCATGGGTGCTGTAAAGAGCCTCGACGAACGCTACCGCGCTGCTGCACTGGTCATTGCACCGATCCGCTTCGGTGGCGGTACGCGCATCAAGATCATCGAGGCACTTGCTGCAGGTCGCCCCGTCGTCGCGACATCGGTGGGTGCCGAGGGGCTTGGCTTACGCGACGGCGCGGAGATTCTCCTTGCCGACGCGCCCGAGGCATTTGCTGCGGCGTGTGCCAAAGTGCTGACCGATGCCGGCGTGTGGCAAACCCTGGCGCAGCAGGGACGCGCCGTTTACGAAGCGCGCTTCGCGCGCGAGATCGTCGCCGAGGACTTGCTCAGGACGTTTTCACCGCTGCTCGACGGCGCAATGTCTTGATGCCATCGAGCATGAAGGACTCGATGCCATGCGGCCGTCCGACTACCAACCACAGTAGGAAGTGGCACGCGGTGTAAATGACGATGCCGACAGCCGTCGCCATCGCGATAGCCGTCAATCGCTCGAGATGACCCTGCGAGGCCGCGGTTGCCGGCAATAGCATCCCGACCGCGAGGGCCATGCAGATGCAGGCGAGCAACGAACGCCAGGTATCGAGGATCGGCGTGAACAACGGCGTGCCGGCGTACTGTCTGACCATGGCCAAGCCGATGGTCATCGAGCTGAACGCGACGAACACCGCTGCGATCAATACACCCTGCAAACCGCCGAGCCACGCACCGACGAGATACAGCGGCAGCAGGATCGCTGTACGCAACAGTTCGCGGAAGAAGATCAAGCGCGTCTGTCCGGCCGAGATGACCAGCGTATCCGCGAGTCCGGCAATGGCCCACACGACACCCAGCGGCGCCAGAAAGCGGATGACGTCGACGGCTGCGGTCCACTTTTCGCCGAGCACCAGGAGTACGAAGGGTTCGGCCAACAACGCGAGGCCTACCCCGGCCGGCAGCGTGATTGCGGTGATGACCTGAACTGATTGCCGAAAGCGGCGATACTGTTCCACGGGTTCGTCCTTGAGCGCGGAGAGTGCGGGGAACAGCACGCGTTTGATCGGTAGCGCGATCTCGTGCGTCGCCATCGCCGATACCTCGGAACCGACGTGGTAGAGTCCGACCGTGCGCACGGGCAGGAACGCGCCGAGCACGAACAATTCGAACTTCTGCGCCACGGCATTGATCGTATTGGCCGCGATGAGCCAGCTCGAAAACGCCGCGAGTCTTCGCCAGGCGGCCAGCCCGAGACGTGGCCGGTAGGGATGCATGAGGTAACTGCCCAACACCTTGATCAGTGCGCCGGTGATGATGCCGGCGACCAGTGCCCAATAGTCACGCCACAGCCAGGCCAGCGTCACGGTGACAACGAACGTCGTCAGCTTGTGCACCAGTTGCAGGGTGAACTCGCGCCAGTAGGACATCGATTTTTCGTACGTTACGAACGCCGGATTCTTTACGCCCGCAATCAAGGGTACGGCGGCAAGTGCCAGCAGCAGGCTGGTGAGGCGGCGGTCGTCCATCATCAGGGCGTAGGGGTAGGCGATGAGCGCGATGACCAGCGCGACGACCGCGCCGCGTATCAGGTTCAGCGTGAACGCCGTGTCGAAGTCGCTGTCGTGCGTGTCACGTTGCGCGATGATCGCCTGCTCGAAACGCAGGTCGCTGAGTGTCTCGATGACGAACAACAATGCGCTGGCCAGCGCGACGAGGCCGAAATCGTCGGGCACGAGCAGCCTGGCGAGGACGATCGTGCTGATCAGCCCGATGGTGCGTACCAGCAGTCTCGCGCTGCCCATCCAAACGGCGCCGGCGGCGACGCGGTTGGCAAACGACGATGGTGCAACGTCAGGCATGGCATGGATCCGAATGGCACGAGCCGGGGGCGGCCGCGGTCTGCCGCGCTAGAATATCGCAATCCGGCCGCGAATCGGCCGCCAGTGATGGCGTGGCACGGGCCGCACGATCGTCTTTCGGCAGCCGATGCCGATGGCGTGGCGACGCGGCCCGCACGCCGTGTTCAATACGCGTCGCGCCACATCTGTTCGTAGCTGTCGTAGGCGCGACTCCAGCTGAAGCGACTCCCGACCTGGCGCCGTAGCTGCCGCACCAGGCGCTGTGTTTCGGTCGGATTGAACAAGGTGTCGTCGATGGTTTGCGCGAGTGCGGCCGGATCATCCGGTTTGACCAGATGAGGATAGTAGCGCCCCAGTACCTCGGGCACGCCGCCGCTTTGCGTGGCGACAATGGGCGTGCGCATGTAGGCGGCCTCGAGCAACACGATGCCGAACGGCTCGGCGCGAGACGGCAGCACGAACAGGCGTGCCTTGCGGATCGCCGCGAGGGTGCGTGCGTGGTCCAGATCGGTGATGAAGAACACGCGCTCATGCAGGCCGAGTTTGCGCACCTGCTGGCGCAGCGTCGCCAGGTGCGGGGTGCTGCGTCCGATCAGCACCAGCGCCGATTGCAGGCCTTCGCGCACGAGAATGGCGAAGGCGTCTATCAATACATTCTGGCCTTTCTCGGGCGTGAAGCTCGCAACGTTGACCAGGTAGTTGTCGAATTCGCCGGTATGCGGCCGATAGGCATGGTGCTTGGCGTGATCGAGTTCGGCGAAGTCGATGCCGTTGTGCACGGTGCTGACGGGAACCGGGTCGATGTTCAGCGTTGCTCGCGCCTGTAGGCTGAGGTCATCCGAACAACACACGACATGATCCGCCTGCCGCAACATCCAGCGATCCGTTGCGCGTGTCGCCGCCCCGGCCGCCTGGATGCCGCTGAGGTCAGCACCATGCAGAGAATGGATGAGACGGAAGTCGGCGCGATCCTGGCGCCGCAGCAGCGAGAACAGCAGGTAGCCGGAAATGGCGTAGTGCGCGTTGACGACGCGCACGCGATGGTGGCGCATGAAGTCTTGCCAAGTGGCCAGGCTCTTGCGCATCGTGAAGGCGAAACCGGCGAGGTTGCGGATCGCATGCTTGCTCGCCACGGGTGTGCGCAGACGCGTGCTCACCGTCGTGATGCCGTCGATCTCACCGAAGCGGAAGCCTTCCTGGTCCCAATCGCTGCAGACGATGATCGGACGCATCTGACCGCGGCGTTCGGTTTCGCGTGCAAGGTTGAGGACCACCTGGTTGACGCCACCTGTCGCCGACACGCTCCACGGCAACGTGAACAGGATGCTCGGCTTGTTATCCAAATCGACCTCCAGGCGACACGCGACGTCGGCCGTCGATGCGTGCCGATCAGTTGCGCAGGCGGTCGCGGCGCAAACGTGCACGCACGTCGAACAACCGATGGGAGGCAACCATCACTGCCACGACACTGCCGAACCCCGTGCCGGCGGCGATCAGGAACAGAATCAGCAGCTGGTATTTCGCTGCCTCCATCGGTGGACTGCCGGCAAGAATCTGTCCCGTCATCATGCCCGGCAGACTGACGATACCAGCCGTGGCCATCGAATTCACGATCGGGATGAGGCCAGCGCGAAGTGCGTCACGCCGGATATCGCCGATCGCATCGGCGGCGGTCTGGCCGAGTGCGAGGCGCGCCTCGATCTGCTGCCGTTTATCGACGGTCTGCCGGGTGAGGTTGTCGAGTGCCACGGCGATGCCGGTCATGGTGTTGCCGAGCAGCATGCCGAGCAACGGGATTGCGTACTGCGGGGTGTACCACGGCGTCGGCTGCAGCACCGTCAACAGCGCCAACAGGGTGATCGAGAACGACGACAGGAACATTGACACCGTGCCGGTGCCGAAGCCCCAGAAACCGCGCAGCGGGTGCTTCTGCCGCGCCATGACTTCGTAACCCGCGACGCCGAGCATCAGTGTCGCGAGTGCCGCCACGAGGCCGGGGTGGGAGCTGTGGAACAGGGTCTTGAGCACAAGCCCGAGCAACAGCAGTTGCAGGGTGCTGCGCAACGATGCGATGAGCATGCGCCGGCCGATGTCGAGCCGTAGGCGCCACGACAGCGCGGCCACGGCCAGCACCAGGCCCGCGGCCAGCGCGAGATCGAACGGCGTGAGTGAAATCAGGGTCTCAGGTTGCATGATCGCGTTCGACGACGCCGTCCCGTACGCGGTACTGCACACTGGCGACACGCGTGCGCTGGGCCGGGTCGTGGCTTACCCACAGCACACAACCGCCCGATGCCGCCCGCCAGTCGACCAGCAGACGCTCCACGCGCGTCGTGTTGGTGGCATCGAGGTTGGCAGTGGGCTCGTCGAGCAGCAATGCCGACGGCGCGTGCGCCAGTGCGCGCGCGATCGACAGTCGCTGGCGTTCGCCGCTCGAAAGGCGCTGCACCTCCCAGTCGAGGACCTCGGCCGCGAACCCCAGTGCACTGAGATCGTCGAGGCGCCAGTCGACGGCATGTTCACGCACGGTCTCGTGCCACCACTGGCTGTCTGCCGCGACATACACAACGTGTCGGCGCCAATCCGGTCCGCTGAAAACACTGCGCGGTCGATCGTCGAGCCATACCTCGCCGTCGGCTTCGTCGAGGTCGGCGATCGCACGCAACAACAGCGTCTTGCCGCTGCCCGAGGGACCATGCAACGCGACACAGGCAGCATGGTCGATGTCGAGAGAGGCGTGCTGCACGCCGCTGCGATAGAGCTTTTCGACGCGCAGGCGGCTCATTCGCAGCGATCGAATACGAGGTCCCAGACGCCGTGGCCGAGGCGTTGACCGCGGCGTTCGAACTTGGTCAAGGGACGATCGTCGGGACGTTCGCTGTAACGCCGGTTGCCGACACGATTGACGAACGCCGGCGTCGTCAAGAGCACATCCATCATCTGTTCGGCGTAGTCCTGCCAATCGGTCGCGGCGTGGAAGAAGCCGCCCGGCTTGATCACGCGTGCGAGTTCGGCCACGAATGCAGCCGACAGGATGCGTCGCTTGTGATGACGCTTCTTGTGCCACGGGTCAGGAAAGAACAGGTAGATGCCTTGCACGCTCGCCGGCGGCAGCATGCCGTTGAGCACTTCGACAGCGTCGTGGCGCATCACGCGTACGTTCTCGCAACCGTATTCGTCGAGCATGCGCAGCAGTTGGCCGACGCCGGGACGGTGTACCTCGATACCCAGGTAGTTGCGCTCGGGGTTGCGCCGCGCCATCTCGGCCAGGCTCTCGCCATTCCCGAAGCCGATCTCGATGAACAGCGGCTGTGGGTTGCCGTAGAGCGCAGCCGGATCGACGGATGTCGCGCCGTACTCCACACCCCAGCGCGGCCAGAACAGATCGAAGGCGCGCTGCTGACCCGGCGTCAAACGGCCTTCGCGCAGCACGTAGCTACGGATCTGGCGCGGCGGTCGTGAGGGTTGCTCGGCCATTACGTGGCTGCCGGCGGGGTGATGACTCAGTCGAAGAACAGGCCGTCGAGCGGTGACGAGGCGCTGGCAAAGCGTTTCGCCGGCATGCGACCTGCGCGGTAGGCCTCGCGGCCGGCCTCGATCGCCTTGCGCATCGCGCTGGCCATGAGGACGGGCTGCTGAGCCGCGGCGATCGCGGTATTCATGAGCACGCCGTCGCAACCCAGTTCCATGGCGATCGCGGCATCGGATGCCGTGCCGACGCCGGCATCGACGAGCACCGGCACCTTGGCATTCTCGACGATGGTGCGGATGTTCAGCTTGTTGCGGATGCCGAGCCCGGAACCGATCGGCGCTGCGAGCGGCATCACGGCCACACAACCCATGGCTTCGAGTTCGCGCGCGATGATCGGGTCGTCGTTGGTATACACCATGATCTTGAAACCGTCGGCGATGAGTTCCTCGGCAGCCTTCAGCGTCGCGATCACGTCGGGGAACAGGGTCTTCTCGTCGCCGAGTACTTCGAGCTTCACGAGGTCATGTCCGTCGAGCAGTTCGCGTGCGAGCTTGCACGTGCGCACGGCCGTCTTCACGTCGTAGCATCCTGCCGTGTTGGGCAGGTAGGTGTAACGGTCTGGCGGCAGTACGTCGAGGATATTGGGCTCGTCGGCGTTCTGTCCGATGTTGGTACGCCGCACGGCGATGGTCACGATCTCGGCGCCGCTGGCCTCGATCGCGGCCTGAGTCTCTTCCATGTCGCGGTACTTGCCGGTGCCGACCAGCAGGCGCGAGGTGAAGGTACGGCCGGCGATGACCAGCGGGTCGGGTGCGTTATTCGACATGGTGAATTCCAGCTAATGCGAATCGGTGGAACAGGGTGGCCTGCGGTTCAGCCGCCGCCGATCGCCTGCACGATCTCGACGCGGTCGCCGCCCTTGAGCGCATGCACTGCATGCTCGCTGCGCGGGATCAACTCTTCGTTGACCTCGACCGCGTAGCGCACCTGGTGCAGTTCGAGCGTCGCGAGCAGATCACCCAAGGTGACATCGTCGGCAAGCTCGCGGGCTTCGCCATTGAGCACTATCCGCATGGGTTACGGCGGCCTCGATAGTGAAACGACGGTGCATTTTACACTAAACTCTGCCTACCCACCGCGCGTCGAAAAACACAACAACCGGCCCACGAGCCGGAATTGGCGAGGAGAAGTGCCTTTGGGCGCGTATCACGAGAACCTTATTTCACTCGACGAGGCCGGTACGCTCGATGGCCTGTTCGCGTGCCGCATCCGGCGCAGCCCGGAACGTGAGGCCTATCGCTTCTACGACAAGGACAGCAAGGATTGGCTCAGCGTCACGTGGGCTGAAATTGGACGTGAAGTCGCCCGCTGGCAGGCCGCGATGCGTGCGGAACATGCGCCACGTGGCGGTCGCGTCGCGATCCAGCTGCGCAACTGCCCGGAGTGGGTGATGTTCGACCAGGCGGCACTGAGCCTCGGCCTGGTCACGGTGCCGTTGTATACCGACGACCGGCCCGACAACATCGCGTATATCCTCAAGGAAGCGGACGTCAACATCCTGCTGGTTCAGGACGCCGGGCGCTGGCGCCGGCTCGCCGAGGTGGTCGCCGACGACGGCCCGCTCAAGCGCGTGTTGTTGCTCGACGACAGTGATGCGGCGCGTGCGCTGGCCGAAGAGGACGAGCGCGTGCGTATCGTTGCCGACTGGTTGCCGGCCGACGCCGGCACACTCGAGCGTCGCACGGGCGCTGACCCCAAGGCGCTGGCGTCGATCGTCTACACCTCCGGCACGACCGGGCGACCCAAGGGCGTGATGTTGAGTCATCACAACATGATGGCCGTCGCCCACGGTGGCCTCACGCTGCTCGACTGTTACCAGGAAGACGTTTTCCTGTCGTTTCTGCCGCTGTCGCATACGCTGGAACGTACCGCGGGTTACTACCTGCCGGTCATGGCCGGTTCCTGCGTTGCCTACGCGCGATCGGTCGCGCAGCTCGGTGCTGACTTGCTCGAGGTGCGCCCCAGTGTGCTGGTCGCGGTGCCGCGCATCTTCGAGCGCGTTTACGGCCGCATCGCCGACCAGATGGAAGCCAAGGGCGGCATCACCAGGGCCCTGTTCGACCTCACGGTGCGCATCGGCTGGCGGCGGTTCGAGCACCAGCAGGGACGCGCATCGTGGTCGCCCGGCAACCTGCTGTGGCCGCTGCTCGAACGCATCGTGGCGAGCAAGATCACGGCCAAACTCGGCGGCAACATCCGCGCTGCGATCAGCGGCGGTGCGGCGTTGAACCAGGAGATCGCGCGCGTCTGCATCGGCCTCGGTGTGCCGATCGTGCAGGGTTACGGGCTCACGGAGACCGCACCCATCGTCAGCGCGAATCCGCTCGAAGACAACATCCCCAGCAGCGTGGGCGTGCCGATCCGTGGCGTGCAGGTGCGCATCGGCGACAACGAGGAGCTGCTGGTCAAGGGCCCTGGCGTGATGCTCGGCTACTGGAACAATCATGCAGCGACGGCGCAGGTCATCGACCCCGATGGCTGGTTGCACACCGGCGATCAGGCACGTATCGATGCCACCAACCACATCTTCATCACCGGACGTATCAAGGACATCCTGGTGTTGTCCAACGGTGAGAAGATTCCGCCCGGCGACATGGAATCGGCAATCGCCCTCGATCCGCTGGTCGAACAGGTCATGGTGGTCGGCGAGGGGCGCCCCTACCTCACGGCCCTGGTCGTGCTCGAAGGCGATCACTGGGCGGCGTTCGCGCAGCAGCAGGGTCTGGATCCGCTCGATGCCGCCAGTCTCGCCGACCCCAAGGTGCACAGCGCCGTGTCGCGCAGGGTAAAAGCGGCACTCAAGGACTTCCCGGGTTACGCCAAGATCCGCCAGCTGCACCTGTCGCTGGAGCCTTGGACCGTCGACGAGGGCCTCGTGACGCCGACATTGAAAATCAAGCGCAACAAGGTGCTCGAACGTTACGATGGTGCGGTGCAGGCGATGTACACGGGCGGTCCGGCAAACTGATTCTGTTGTGCGAAAGCGGTCGCTTTCCTTAGAATCGGCGCCGTCGGTCGACACACCCTGCGGGTGTAGTTCAATGGTAGAACTTCAGCTTCCCAAGCTGACTACGTGGGTTCGATTCCCATCACCCGCTCCAATTTCCCACGCTGCCACCCCATCCGCGGGTACGATCATTTCATCTCCCGCGAACTGCCTGTCGTGAGGTAACCGACGCTGCGACGTTTCCTGGCGTCGGTGGCGAAGAATCACCTGTCGTGCAAAACGTCAGGTCAGGTCGAGGCATCACTCGGCGTTGGCTCGATAGTGCCTGCGTCCATGGTTCGACGCGACCATCACGTCGTTGCCATGCGTGCTTTCGTCGCATTGGGTAGACAGTTCACGCCGCGCGGCGGCCGCTGGCGTGCAATCAGGCGGCGAGTGCCTCGCGCAGTGCCTTGGCGATGGCTTCGGGCGTTTCGCCGTGATGGATGAGGGTGCGGATGATGCCGTCACGACCGACCACGTAGATGATCGACGAGTGATCCATCGTGTACCCCATGTTGGAGTCTTCGAGCGGCACCTTCTCGAATATCACGAAGTGGCTCTTCGCCACCTTGCTCACGTCTTCCAACGTACCGCTGAGCCCGATGATGCCCGGGTCGAAGAAACGTACGTATTCGCCAACCCGCGCCGGGTCGTCGCGTTCGGGATCAATGCTGATGAACAGCGGCTGGATCTGTGCGCGCTCCTCGGCGCTGAGCTGCTTCAGGGCTGCGGCGATTGCGCTCAATGACGTGATACAAACGTCCGGGCAATGGGTGAAACCGAAGTAGATCGGAATGACCTTGCCGCGCAGGTCGGCCGTGTTCACCGGTCCCTTGTCCGACATCAACGTGAAGTCGCCACCGAGATCACTGTAACCGGCCGATTTGGGTTGGCGGGCTGCATCGCCCTGCATGCCTGCCCACAGGCCGATGCCGATGCTGACGACGGCGAGGAGGCCGAGGATCAGAATCTGTTTCACGTTTTGCATCTGTACCGCCGTGTCTGCGCCGCGAGGGCTATGCCGCGCGGGAAGTATCGCGCATGATTGTAAGTCAGTTGCGGTCCACCCGGTTAGCGAATGCTGAAATTCTACGAAGCGCGAGACAGCCTGGAAGCACGCCAGTTGCTCGACGCGCTGGATGCGCACCGCATCGAAGCCACTGTCCTCGGCGACTTCCTCGGTGGCGCGGCCGGTGAACTGCCGGCAATCAATTTTCCCTGGGTGTGGCTGATCAACAACGACGACCTCGCCGCAGCGCAAGACGTGCTCGATGGCTTTCTCGCCAGCCGCGGCAGCCTGCCGCGCAAAGGTCCCTGGGTGTGCCGTTCTTGCGGTGCCGAGGTGGACGCCGGCTTCGACATCTGCTGGCAATGCGGTAAAGCACGCCAATGAGTGGCGATTTCGCCGCGCGCGTGCTCGCCTGGTTCGACGCGCACGGGCGACACGACCTGCCGTGGCAACACGCGGTCAGCCCCTATCGCGTCTGGGTCTCGGAGATCATGCTGCAGCAGACCCAGGTGGCTACCGTGATCCCCTATTTCG
>JAGRHA010000122.1 GCA_020445205.1 Gammaproteobacteria bacterium | reverse complement strand
CTATCAGTCCGAAGGTGGTTACGAGGCGTTGAAGAAGATTCTCGCTGAGAAGACGGCGCAGGATGTGATCATCGATACGGTCAAGCAGTCCGGTCTGCGCGGGCGCGGTGGCGCTGGCTTTCCGACGGGCCTGAAGTGGAGTTTCATCAACCGGGCCGCACCGGGTGACAAGTATGTCGTGTGCAACTCGGACGAAGGTGAGCCGGGCACGTTCAAGGATCGCGACATCCTGCGCTACAACCCGCACGCGCTGATCGAGGGCATGATCATCTGCGGCTATGCGATTGGCGCCGCTGCTGGCTACAACTACATTCGCGGCGAATTCTGGGAACCGTACGAACGTTTCGAAGAGGCGTTGGCCGAGGCGCGCGAAGCGGGACTGCTCGGCGACAACATCCTGGATTCGGGGTTCGATTTCGACATCCACACGCATCTCGGTGCGGGCGCGTACATCTGCGGCGAGGAAACCGCGCTGCTGGAATCGATCGAAGGCAAGAAGGGCCAACCGCGCTTCAAGCCGCCGTTTCCCGCGATGTTTGGCCTCTACGGACGGCCGACGGTCATCAACAACACCGAGACGCTGGCATCCATACCCGACATCATCCGCCAGGGAGCCGATTGGTTCCGGCAGATCGGCGTCGACAACAGCGGTGGACCCAAGTTGTTCTCGGTGTCGGGCAATGTCGCACGGCCGGGAAACTACGAGATTCCGATGGGTACGCCGTTTGCCGATCTGCTCGAGATGGCGGGCGGCATGCGCGACGGTCGCACCTGCAAGGCCGTGATACCCGGCGGCTCTTCGGCGCCGGTGTTGCCTGGCGCGATGATGATGGACCTGACCATGGATTACGACAGCATCGCCAAAGCCGGTTCGATGCTGGGTTCGGGTGCCGTGATCGTGATGGATGACACCAATTGCATGGTCAAGGTGCTCGACCGCATCTCGTACTTCTATTTTGAAGAGTCGTGCGGCCAATGCACGCCGTGTCGCGAGGGTACGGGCTGGATGCACCGCGTCGTCAGGCGTATCGAGAGCGGCAAGGGCAAACAGGAAGACCTGGACCTGCTCGACGACGTCGCGAGAAAAATCATGGGACGCACGATCTGTGCGCTGGGTGATGCCGCGGCAATGCCGGTCGCCGGCTTCATCAAGCATTTTCGTGACGAGTTTCAGTACCACATCGATCACAAGAAGTGCATGGTGTGACGTGCGGGTACAAGGGATGTAGGCCCGGACGCAGCTGACGAAGTTCGAGGCCCATTGTTGTTTCATGCGCAGCGCCGGCTCGCCACACCGGCATTGACACGTCAGGCAGCGCTTCGCATCGCAAACGTGAACTAGGTACACATGGCAGAAGATCAAACCATCGAGATCGAAGTAGACGGCATGACGCTCGCGGCCAGCCCCGGGCAGATGCTGATCGAGGTCACGGATGCTGCGGGCATCACCGTGCCGCGCTTCTGTTATCACAAGCATTTGTCGGTGGCGGCGAACTGCCGCATGTGCCTGGTCGAGGTGGAAAAGGCGCCGAAGCCGCTGCCTGCGTGTGCGACCCCCGTCGCGCCGGGCATGAAGGTCTACACGCGTTCGCCGCTCGCGCGCGAGGCACAGAAGGGAACCATGGAGTTCCTGCTGATCAACCATCCGCTAGATTGCCCGATCTGCGATCAGGGTGGTGAATGCGAGCTGCAGGATGTGGCGATGGGCTACGGCGGCGATGTCTCTCGTTACACCGAGGGCAAGCGTGTCGTACGTGACGAAGATATCGGCTCGTTGATTGCGACCGAGATGACGCGCTGTATCCATTGCACGCGCTGTGTCCGTTTTGGTGGCGAGATCGCGGGTTTGCGCGAACTCGGTGCGACGGGCCGTGGCGAACACATGCGTATCGGTGTGTACATCGAGCACAGTGTCGCATCGGAGCTCTCGGGCAACGTGATCGATCTGTGTCCGGTTGGGGCACTGACGGCCAAACCGTCGCGTTTCAATGCCCGCGCCTGGGAGTTGACCGAACACGACGGCATCGCGCCGCACGATGGCGTCGGTAGCAACCTGCATGTTCACGTGCGTCGTAACAAGGTCCTGCGCGTGGTGCCACGTGAAAACGATGGCTTGAACCAGACCTGGCTTTCCGACCGTGACCGCTTCAGCTACCAAGGTTTGTCGTCGGCAGACCGGCTCGAGAAGCCGATGTTGCGTGAGAACGGCAAACTGCGCGCTGTCGATTGGCAGCAGGCGTTGCAGGCTGCGGCCAAGGCGCTCAAAGGTGCGGTTGGCGACAGCCTTGGTGTACTCGTGTCGCCGAGCGCCACCCTTGAAGAGCAATATCTTGCCGCACGTCTCGCACGTGGCCTGGGTACTGGAAACATCGATCATCGTCTGCGGCAGCAGGATTTCCGCGGCGATGCGGCGGATCCTGCGTTGCCCTGGTTGGGTCAGGACGTCGCCGATCTGGCACACAATGACGCCACGCTGCTCGTCGGCAGCTGGTTGCGCAAGGATCAGCCGCTGCTCAACCACCGGGTCAGGCAGTCGGTTCTGGAGGGTGGGTCGGCCATGGCGATCAACCCTGTTGCCTACGACTACAACTACGATCTCGACGTCGATGTCGTCTGTACACCATCGGCGATGGTTGCGGAGCTGGCCGGTGTCGCGGCTGCGCTGGGCGCCGACACCCTGGGTGTCGATACCCAGCCCGATCAGGCGCAGCGGGCGATCGCCGATGCGCTGAAGTCAGCGCAGCGTGGCACGGTACTGCTCGGCACCGCGGCCCTGATGCATCCGGATTTCGCGCTGTTGCGCGCCCTGGCCGGCGGTATCGCCGATGCGGCGGGTGTGACCCTGGCGGTCACCGGGCTCGGTGCCAACGATTGTGGAGCGTGGATGGCCGGTGCCGTGCCACATCGCTCTGCGGCCGGTGCCGCAGCGAATCCGGTCGGTCGCAATGCGTACGACATGCTGGCGAATCCACGCGAGGTTTATCTCACGGTTGGCTTCGAGCCTGAGCACGACACCGCCGATCCCGTTCTGGCGACGACCGCGATGTCCGGCGCTACGTTGGTGGCGTTGTCGAGCTTTGCGTCACCGTGGCTGTTGGAGAACGCTGACATCCTGCTGCCCATCTCGACTTTCGCGGAAACCTCGGGCTCGTTCGTCAACGCGGCGGGCCGAATGCAGAGTTTCGTCGGTGTGGCCGTACCACCGGGCGAGGCACGACCGGCGTGGAAAGTGCTGCGCGTGCTGGGCAACCTGGTCGATGTCGCCGGGTTCGATTACGCCGATTCGACGGAGGTGCGCGACGAAGTCGTCGGTGCCTGTGCGGCGATGCAGCCCGACAACAAGCCCGCGGCGTCGCTCGGCGCGGTCGAGCCACGCTGCCGCGCTGAGACCTGGGAGCGAATCGGTGGTGTGCCGATGTATGCGGTCGACGCAATGGTGCGGCGTGCGCATGCGCTGCAATTGACGCCTGACGCCTGGGGAGCAGGGGTGCGTATCAATCCGGCAGCGGCGGCGACACTCGGCGTGGGCGCCGGCGCTGACGTGCGCATCCGCCAGGGGGAGGCGAGCGCCGAGTTCGTCGTCCACCTCGACGAGCGTGTGCCGGAGGGTTGTGTCTGGTTGCCCACGGCGGTGCCCGGCGCGGAATCTTTGGGTGCCGGTTTCGGCCCGGTGGCTGTGGAGAAGGTCTGACCGATGAATCCGCTGATCGAGCTATGGACCGCGTTGCCGCTGGTCATCCAGATCGTGCTCAAGATCGTCGCGATCATGTTGCCGGTGATGATCCTGGTCGCCTACTACACCTATGCCGAACGCAAGATCATCGGCTTCATGCAGGTGCGCAACGGGCCGAACCGGGTGGGGTTCTTCGGCTTCCGCCTGTGGGGGTTGGGTCAGCCGATCGCCGACGCGGTCAAGCTGATGTTCAAAGAGATCGTCATCCCGTCGGGCGCCAACAAACTGCTGTTCCTGATCGCGCCGATGTTGTCGATCGGGCCTGCGCTCGCCGCCTGGGCCGTATTTCCATTCGACGCCGGGATCGTGCTCGCCGACATCAATGCCGGGCTGCTGTACATCCTCGCGATGACCTCGCTGGGCGTCTACGGGGTGATCATTGCGGGTTGGGCGTCGAACTCGAAGTATGCATTCCTCGGTGCGATTCGCTCCGCCGCACAGATCGTTTCCTATGAGATCGCCATGGGCTTCGCCCTGGTTGGCGTACTCGTCGCTGCGGGCAGTCTGAATCTGGGTGACATCGTCGCAGCGCAACAGGGCAGCCTGCTGCACTGGTTCTGGCTGCCGTTGCTGCCGTTGTTCCTGGTGTACTTCATTTCCGGTGTCGCCGAGACCAACCGTGCACCGTTCGACGTGGCCGAGGGTGAATCCGAGATCGTCGCCGGTTTTCACGTCGAGTATTCGGGCATGACGTTCGCGGTGTTCTTCCTCGCCGAATACGCCAACATGATCCTGATCTCGGGCCTGAGCGCCCTGATGTTTCTGGGTGGTTGGTTGTCGCCGCTGCCTGCGGCTTGGGTCGATGGCGTGCCGCTGCTGGGTGACGGCTTCCACTGGCTGCTGACCAAGACATTCTTCTTCATGTTCCTGTTCCTCTGGTTCCGCGCCACGTTCCCGCGCTACCGCTACGATCAGATCATGCGTCTCGGCTGGAAGGTGTTCATTCCGATCACGATCGTGTGGATCGTCGTGGTCGCCGTCATGAAAGTCACCGCCATGCCCTGGTGGTTCAACTGAGGCCCGGTGCGATGAAAGCGATCACCAATTACATCCGCAGCCTGTTCCTGTTTGAACTGCTCAAGGGTCTCGGGTTGACCGGCAGTTACTTCTTCGCGCGCAAGTTCACCTTGCAGTACCCGGAGCAGAAGGCCCCGGTGTCGCCGCGGTTCCGTGGTCTGCATGCGCTGCGCCGCTACCCGAACGGCGAGGAGCGCTGCATCGCGTGCAAACTGTGCGAGGCGGTGTGTCCGGCGCTGGCGATCACGATCGAGGCCGAGCCGCGTGACGACGGTTCGCGCCGTACTACGCGCTACGACATCGATCTGTTCAAGTGCATCTATTGCGGATTCTGCGAGGAGTCTTGCCCGGTCGATTCGATCGTCGAGACGCGCGTCTACGAGTACCACTTCGAAAATCGTGGCGAGCAGATAATGACCAAGCAGATGCTGCTCGATATCGGTGACAAGTACGAGGAGCAGCTCGCTGCCGATCGTGCCGTTCAGGCCGGCGTGCGCTGAACCGGGGGCAAACGGAATGACGTTCGAAAAGTTTTTGTTTTACGTCTTCGCGGCGATCCTGGTGTTTGCCGCGACGATGGTCATAACGCGTAAGAACCCTGTGCACTCGGCGCTGTTCCTCGTCCTCGCGTTCTTCAACAGTGCGGGTTTGTGGATGTTGGCCGAAGCCGAGTTCCTCGCCATTGCGCTGGTCCTGGTCTATGTCGGCGCGGTCATGGTGTTGTTCCTGTTTGTGGTCATGATGCTCGACATCAACATCGCCGAACTACGGGCGGGTTTCGTGCGCAACGCACCGCTGGCGATCCTCGTCGCACTGGCGATGGTGGTGGAGTTGGTGCTGGTCGTCGGTCCGCAACGTTTCGGCATCGAAAAAGCACCGCTGCCTGCCGCCAAGCCGCTCGAGTACAGCAATACCGAAGAATTGGGCATGGCGCTGTTCACGCAGCATCTGTACGCCTTCGAGATCGCCGCCGTCATTCTGCTCGTCGGCATCATCGCGGCGATCGGTCTGACGATGCG
>JAGRHA010000121.1 GCA_020445205.1 Gammaproteobacteria bacterium | reverse complement strand
TCTTGGCTCTTGAGGAAAAAGCCCAACGATGCCGCCGTCGCATGCACACGATCCTGTAGCTCCATCACGGCCAGCACGGCCGGCTGCAGCCTGTCGACGACGTCGCGCGTGTTCGCTTCGGTCAGCGAGGCGCCGCGCAGTGCCGCCAGCGAGACCGCCAACAACACCAGGAGCACGACACCGAACGCGGCGCCGAGTTTGCCCTTGATCGACCACGCGTCGAGGAAACGTTTCATTTCAGCCACCAATAGGTTATGCGCGCGGAGGCGCAGCTATTGATGGGCTTAACGGCGCCCGGGGGGTGGGACTTGAATGCGTGTAACCTGTTAATCCGCGGGGCCGCGAACCCCGCGGCGCCGGGCCATGCGCAGCGTCAGTGGCCGACGGGGCGGTATCCCATACTCGTGGAGCCGGTCAAATCCCAGGAGAAGGTGCAATCGAGTTCGGAGAGTACGGCGATCAGACCGCTCTCGCCGTCCTTCAGAATGATCGACAACGGCGAACGCCGACCGAAGCGACGGTGACCCTGGCGCACCCAGCGGCTCGCCATGCGCGGATTCAGCGGGTAGGTGGTGCGCAGGGCGTCGGCGATACGCAGCAGGTAGCTGGCTCGGCGCAGTACCTGCGGTTCGTCCGGCAACACGTCGAGGCCTTCGCGCAGCTTGTTCAGTGCGCGCGCGCGCATTTTTTCCGGCAGGCACAACACACCCTGGATCTCCTGCGTGTCCAGATCCCAGGAGTCGAGCAGCCCCATGACCGCCTGGGTAATGTCACTGAGGGCCTGTTGCTGCTGTTGGTCCATGCCTACGACTCCGCTCGCGGACCGGTATTACCCGGTACTTCTGATATCGCGGGCAGCGCACCTGCGGTGCAACTACCCAGTACTTTCCTCGGATATTAGCACCTCTGTGCCGGGAGCTATTCCGCACGCCCGCCGCGGCTATTCCCGCTCAGGCCGAAAACAATCGCTGCCACCAGCGTCTGCGGCCGGCCGGCTGCCGCGCGGCTTCGAGGTCGATCGGCGGCAACCGACTCAGCACCCAGCCTGGCAAGGGGGGGTTGGTGCTGTAACCGCACGATACGCCGAGATTGTTGGGATCGTAGATTTTGATCATCGACGGTGCCGCCGGGACATCCGCATAGACGATGCCGCAGTAGTCCTCGTCGTGTTCGCGCCGCAACAAGGCGTCGATCTCGGTCAGGAAATTGTGCAGCGACGCGGTGTCTGCCGGCGCGTCCGGCGGCGGCTCGCCTACGGCATACACGTACCACCCCGTGGGTGCGGCACGCACGGCTTCCCACAAGGCATCGAGCTGCGGCCAGCGCAGGGCCGAGGTGAAGCTGCCGCGGAACGCGGCGAGGTAGGCTGGGGTTTCGGCGGCGGCATCTTTCACGACGCGGGACTCCGGGCATGGACGGTTGCAGGCCATGCCATTATGCCGTTTGCAGGGCTATACTGCCGCGTTTTCCCCGTCCGTGACCATGCCATGAGCGCACTTCATCAATCCGAGTTGACCGGCCTGAAACTGCTGAATCGCGGCAAGGTACGCGACGTCTACGAAGTCGATGCCGATCACCTGTTGATCGTGACCACCGACCGCCTGTCAGCGTTCGATGTCGTGCTGCCGCAACCCATTCCGGGCAAAGGCGAGGTGCTGACGCGCGTCGCCAACTTCTGGTTCGAACGCACGCGCGACATCATTCCGAACCACTTGAGCGGACGCGCACTCAGCGACGTCGTCACCGACCCCGCCGAACGCGCCGCCCTCGGCGACCGCGCGATCGTGGTACGCAAACTCACACCGCTGCCCGTCGAGGCGATCGTGCGCGGCTACCTGATTGGTTCCGGGTGGAAGGATTACCAGGCGACCGGTGGCGTCTGTGGCATCGCGCTGCCGCCAGGACTGCGCATGGCCGACAAGCTGCCGCAACCGATCTTCACACCCTCGACCAAGGCCGCCGCGGGCGCACACGACGAGAACATCGATTTCGCGCACACCGTCGAGCTGCTCGGGAGTGAGCTCGCCACACAGGTGCGTGATGCCAGTCTGCGCATCTACAGCGAATGCGCGACTTACGCCCTCGAACGCGGCATCATCATCGCCGACACCAAGTTCGAATTCGGCCTCGACGAAGCTGGGAAGCTATACCTCATCGACGAGATCCTGACGCCGGATTCGTCACGCTTCTGGCCGGCCGACGAGTACCAACCGGGCAGCAGTCCACCGAGCTTCGACAAGCAATTCGTGCGCGACTACCTCGAGACGCTGGACTGGGACAAGACCCCGCCGGGGCCGATGCTGCCGCAGGAAATCATCGATCGCACGGCGGCCAAGTACCGCGAAGCCGAGACACGCCTGACCGGCCGATGAATGCACCGCGCATCACGCTGTACAGCACACGCAACTGTGCGCACTGCCAGCAGGCCAAGCAGTACCTGCAACAGAAGGGGCTGCGCTTCCAGGAGCTCGACATACAGCAGAATGCGCGCGCGCAGAAGGCCTTTGCGCGCCTCGGTGCGCGCGGCGTGCCGGTCATCCTGATCGGTGACACCCGCATCGACGGCTTCGACCGCCGGCGGCTCGACGCCGTGCTCGGTCGCGCGCCGGCAACCCGCTGAACGGCGCCGCCGCGCCACCACATCATGTCGTCCCACCCCTACGATGCGTTGACGCCCGACCTGATGCTCGACGCCGTCGCCTCGACCGGGCTCGTACCCGACGGCCATCTGCTCGCCCTCAACAGCTACGAGAACCGGGTCGTCCAGGTCGGCATCGACGACTGCGCGCCGATGGTCGCAAAGTTCTATCGCCCGGGGCGCTGGAGCGATGCCGCGATCGCCGAGGAACACGGTTTCGGCAGTGCACTCGCGACCCAGGAGATTCCTGTCGTGCCGCCATGGCGCGACAGCGCGGGAACGATGCTGTTCCATCACGCCGGGTTTCGCTTTGCCATTTTCGAGCGCCGCGGCGGGCGGGCGCCGGAACCCGGCGACCTCGACCAACTCGAGTGGATGGGTCGCTTCATCGGACGCATCCATCTCGCGGGACAGGATGCGCTATTTGAACACCGCCCCAGCTTCAGCGTCGACGCAATGGGATGGACGGCACGCGAGCAGGTGCTGGGCAGCACCTTACTGCCGCAACACGAGCGCTCGGCCTACGCCGATATCAGCGAACAGCTGCTACGGTCGGTCGACGACAGATTGCGCGATGTCGACGCCCGACCGATCCGACTGCACGGCGACTGCCACCACGGCAACATTCTGTGGACGGACAACGGTCCGCATTTTGTCGATCTCGACGATTGCCGCAACGGCCCCGCGATCCAGGACCTGTGGATGCTGCTCAACGGTGACCGTGCCGAACAGACACTGCAGCTCAGCGCGATGCTCGACGGCTACCGCCTGTTCCACGACTTCGACCTGCGTGAATTGGCGTTGATCGAAGCGCTGCGCGGATTGCGCATGCTGCATTACAGCGGTTGGCTGGCGCAGCGCTGGGACGATCCGGCTTTCCCGGCCGCATTCCCCTGGGCATCGACGGAACACTATTGGTCGCAGCACGTCCAGGACTTGCGACACCAGCTCGACGCGATGGCACAACCACCGCTTGTGCTCTACTGAGCGCGATCAGCCGACCACGCGCCGCCAATACGTCGGCCGCCAATAATAGAGCACCGTGGTGTCCTCGTAAGGATACGAATCGGCATACTTCTGGCCACGCTGCGGTTCTTCAATATTGTCGCGAGAAATATCGACGGGCCGCCACTGCTCATCGCGCGGCTCACCTTCGAATGGCGCGCGCGTCTGTCCCTGCTTGCGGCGTTCGGCGATACCGGTGTTGGCATAGTTGCGCTGCGCCTCGA
Organism: Gammaproteobacteria bacterium; assembly: GCA_020445205.1. GTDB lineage: Bacteria > Pseudomonadota > Gammaproteobacteria > Chromatiales > Chromatiaceae > Thiosocius. Next base: position 11,763 of record JAGRHA010000121.1, on the reverse strand, counting down.
CCAGGCTGACATGATTGGCGCTGCCGGACATGGTCGGGAAACGTAACTGGTCGAGGCTATCCTCCCAACCGCAGATCGGACACAACTGATTGAAGCCCGGCTGATAGTCGAACACACGATGCCCGCAGCAGGGACAAGGGAACTTATTGGAATACACGCTGCTCTCCTGTCAGGTTGGTCCGCGGTGGGCAATCTGTACAGGGCCTTGCGCTGACCCTGACCTGCACCGAAGCCTAACGCGGAATCGGGTTCAATACATCCTGCAGCCGGTTGTCCGCGTCCAGTCCAATAGCGACTAGAATCTGCGTCAACCCTTTGGAAGCGACGATGATCACCAATCCGCAGGTCAGCCCACGCATTCTGGTCACCACCGATTTCTCCGCAGCGAGTGAGCGTGCGTTCTTTCACGCACTGGCACTGACCGTGCGCAGCGAGGCGCGTCTCACATTGCTGCATACGCGTTCGGATACCAGCGAAAGCGTGCCCTGGGACCAATTTCCCGGTGTGCGCGAGACGCTGACGAAATGGCAGATGCTACCCGCGGATACGCCGCGCAGCGCCGTCGGGGAGAAGCTCAATATCGGCATCACCAAGATGGTCATGCGCGACGACGATCCACGTCAGGGCATCGCCGATTATCTGCGTCGACATCCCGTAGAACTGCTGATCATGGCGACCGAGGGACGCAATGGCCTCGCCCGTTTTTTCGACGCGTCGGTCGCCGAGTCGGTCTGCCACCGCACGCGCAGCCGCACCTTGTTGTTGCCGAAAAGCGGTCAGGGCTTCATCGACATCGAAGACGGCAGCTCGCGTCTCAAGCGCGTGCTGTGCGCCTTCGATCCCGACCAGGATATGCGACCCAACATCGCGTTCCTCAACCATTGGCTGCCGATGATGGCGACGCAACGCGTCGAAGTGACATTGCTGCACAGCGACGCCGATCCGGCCGTCGAAACCATCGTGCTCGCGGACAGTGACGGCGTCCATTGGCAGCGCAGCTCCGGTATGGGTGATGCCGCGAAACTGCTGCTCGATGTCGTGGGGGAAGAGCCGCCTGACCTGCTCGTCGTCAACACCGAACCGCGGCTCGGCCTGCGCGGGCGCATGCACGGTAGCCGGCTCGACCGCCTGCTCAAGGCAACGGGGTGCCCGGTGTTGACGTTGCCACTGATCGGTTCCTGAGGTACTCAGCGACAGTCTGGCGTGACCATGCTCGGCACCCGCAATAACCGCACCCCCGCGCTTCGTTCGCCCCAGTAACGCAAAAAGGGCGCCGAGGCGCCCTTTTTGCGTTGCGACGCCCACCAAGGTGGGCGCCACGCGGTCACATCAGTTGACCTTCGGGTCTAGCTCGCCGGACAGGTAACGCTCGGTCATCGCGTCGAGGCTCAGGGCCTTGATCTTCGATGCATTACCAGCGGTGCTGAAGGCCTCGTAGCGATCCTTGCAGATCTGCTTCATGCCCTTGGTCGCCGCGATCAGGAACTTGCGCGGGTCGAACTCTTTGGGATGCTCGGCGAGGAACTTGCGCACGGCACCGGTCGACGCCATGCGCAGGTCGGTGTCGATGTTGACCTTGCGCACGCCATGCTTGATACCCTCGACGATCTCTTCGACCGGCACGCCGTAGGTCTCACCCATAGCACCACCGTACTCGTTGATGATCGCCAGCCAATCCTGCGGCACCGACGACGAGCCGTGCATGACCAGGTGGGTGTTGGGGATGCGGGCGTGGATTTCCTTGATGCGCTCGATCGCAAGGATGTCGCCTGTCGGCGGACGCGTGAACTTGTACGCGCCGTGCGAAGTGCCGATCGCGATCGCGAGCGCGTCGACGCCGGTCTTCTTGACGAAGTCGGCGGCTTCTTCGGGATCGGTCAGCAGCTGGCTGTGATCGAGCTTGCCTTCGGCACCGATACCGTCTTCTTCGCCGGCCATGCCGGTCTCGAGCGAACCCAGGCAACCCAGTTCACCTTCGACCGAGACGCCACAGGCGTGCGCCATCTCGACCGTACGACGGGTGACGTCGACGTTGTATTCGTAGCTGGTCGGGGTCTTGCCGTCTTCACCCAGCGAACCGTCCATCATCACCGAGCTGAAACCCAGCTGGATCGAGCGCTGGCACACGGCCGGCGAGGTACCGTGATCCTGGTGCATACACACGGGGATGTGCGGGAACTCCTCGATGGCGGCAAGGATCAGGTGGCGCAGGAAAGGCGCACCCGCGTATTTGCGTGCACCAGCCGATGCCTGCACGATGACCGGCGAATCGGTCTCGTCGGCCGCTTCCATGATCGCGCGCATCTGCTCGAGGTTGTTGACGTTGAACGCCGGGACGCCGTAGCCATGCTCGGCGGCATGGTCCAGCAGTTGACGCAGGGAAATCAGTGCCATGGTCTGCTCCTTGTACTGAGAATCTCAATCGGTGGTTATTCGTCGCCGGGCAGGATGTGCTCGCCGACCCGCAATATCTTCATCACGTTGGTGCCGCCGGATACCCCGTTCAGATCACCCTTGGTGATGACAACCAGGTCGTCCACACGCACGGCGCCGCGACGCTGGAGTTCCTCGATGACCTCGGTATTGGCCTGGCGCGAATCGATACCCGCCTCGAGGTCGAAACTGACAGGATATACGCCCCTGAACAGGGTGACTTTTCTACGCGTGGCCACGTGACCGGTCAAGGCGTAGATCGGAATACCCGACGAAATGCGCGACATCCATTTACAGGTCGAGCCGGACTCGGTCAGCGCAGCGATGGCTGCCACGCCGAGGTGGTTCGCCGTGTACATGGTCGCCATCGCGATCGCTTCGTCGATTCGACCGAACACGGAATGCAGGCGGTGATCCGACTTGCGCGTCTGTGATTGCTTCTCCGCCTCTTTGCACACCCGATCCATCGCCTCGATGGCCTTGATCGGATAGCGCCCGGCCGCCGATTCGGCGGACAGCATCACGGCATCGGTACCGTCCATCACCGCGTTGGCGACGTCGAACACCTCGGCACGCGTCGGGATCGGGTTCTGGATCATCGATTCCATCATCTGCGTCGCGGTGATCACCACGCAGTTCATCGAACGCGCGAGGCTGATCAGGCGCTTCTGCGCCGCGGGGAGCTCGGCATCGCCGATCTCGACCCCGAGATCGCCGCGCGCAACCATGATCACGTCGGACGCGTCGATGATCTCCTCGATCACGTCGAGCGCCTCGGCACGTTCGATCTTCGACACGATACCGCCGTGGCCACCGGCTTCGCGCAGCAACTGACGCGTGAGATGGACGTCTTCGGCCGCACGCACGAACGACACCGCAACATAGTCGGCCTCGATGCGCGCCGCGAAGCGGACGTCTTCCTTGTCCTTCTCGGTCAATGCCGGCGCCGACAGACCACCACCGAGCTTGTTGATGCCCTTGTTGTTCGACAGCGTACCGCCGACCACGACCTTGCAGCGCACCTCGGTCTCGTGCACCTCGTCGACCCACAGCACGATCAAACCGTCGTTCAGCAACAGCGTATCGCCGCGCGCGACCTCCTGGTGCAGGGTCTTGTAGGTGACACCGACGCGTTCGTTGTTGCCCTTATTGGCATCCCACGCGGTATCGAGCACGAAGCGATCATCGGGCGCGAGTTCGATCTTGCCTTCGACGAACTTGCCGCAGCGGATCTTGGGGCCCTGGAGGTCGATCAACACGCCGACCTGGCGACCACTGGCACGTGCGCGGTTTCGCACCCAGTCGGCGCGGCGCTCATGGTCTTCGTGGCTGCCGTGCGACATGTTGAGCCGCACCACGTCCACGCCCGCGGCGATCATCTCGTCCAATACTTTCGGGTCGTCCGTGGCCGGCCCGAGTGTCGCAACGATCTTTGTGCGTCTTAGCATCTGCCCTTCTCGCAACGCTGACCGTTGGCCGCGCTGCTGTCTTATTCATTTGTGTCCGCCGCGCGCATGCGCGCGGCGGACACAAATGAATAAGACAGCAGCGCGGCCAACGGTCAGCGTTGCGAGAAGGGCAGATGCTAAGACGCACAAAGATCGTTGCGACACTCGGGCCGGCCACGGACGACCCGAAAGTATTGGACGAGATGATCGCCGCGGGCGTGGACGTGGTGCGGCTCAACATGTCGCACGGCAGCCACGAAGACCATGAGCGCCGCGCCGACTGGGTGCGAAACCGCGCACGTGCCAGTGGTCGCCAGGTCGGCGTGTTGATCGACCTCCAGGGCCCCAAGATCCGCTGCGGCAAGTTCGTCGAAGGCAAGATCGAACTCGCGCCCGATGATCGCTTCGTGCTCGATACCGCGTGGGATGCCAATAAGGGCAACAACGAACGCGTCGGTGTCACCTACAAGACCCTGCACCAGGAGGTCGCGCGCGGCGATACGCTGTTGCTGAACGACGGTTTGATCGTGCTGTGGGTCGACGAGGTGCACGAGACCGAGGTGCGCTGCAAGGTCGTGGTCGGCGGTACGCTGTCGAACAACAAGGGCATCAACAAGCTCGGTGGTGGTCTGTCGGCGCCGGCATTGACCGAGAAGGACAAGGAAGACGTCCGCTTCGCGGCGCGCATCGAGGCCGACTATGTTGCGGTGTCGTTCGTGCGTGCGGCCGAAGACGTCCATCTCACGCGTCAGTTGCTGCGCGAAGCCGGTGGCCACGGCGGTATCGTGTCGAAGATCGAACGTGCCGAGGCGCTCGACGTGATCGAGGAGATCATCGACGCGTCCGACGTGATCATGGTTGCGCGCGGCGATCTCGGGGTCGAGATCGGCGATGCCGAGCTCCCCGCGGCGCAGAAGCGCCTGATCAGCCTCGCGCGTTCGATGAACTGCGTGGTGATCACCGCGACGCAGATGATGGAATCGATGATCCAGAACCCGATCCCGACGCGTGCCGAGGTGTTCGACGTCGCCAACGCGGTGATGGACGGTACCGATGCCGTGATGCTGTCCGCCGAATCGGCGGCCGGGCGCTATCCGATCAAGGCCATCGAGGCGATGGATCGGGTGTGCAAAGAGGCGGAGAAGCAATCACAGACGCGCAAGTCGGATCACCGCCTGCATTCCGTGTTCGGTCGAATCGACGAAGCGATCGCGATGGCGACCATGTACACGGCGAACCACCTCGGCGTGGCAGCCATCGCTGCGCTGACCGAGTCCGGCTCGACCTGTAAATGGATGTCGCGCATTTCGTCGGGTATTCCGATCTACGCCTTGACCGGTCACGTGGCCACGCGTAGAAAAGTCACCCTGTTCAGGGGCGTATATCCTGTCAGTTTCGACCTCGAGGCGGGTATCGATTCGCGCCAGGCCAATACCGAGGTCATCGAGGAACTCCAGCGTCGCGGCGCCGTGCGTGTGGACGACCTGGTTGTCATCACCAAGGGTGATCTGAACGGGGTATCCGGCGGCACCAACGTGATGAAGATATTGCGGGTCGGCGAGCACATCCTGCCCGGCGACGAATAACCACCGATTGAGATTCTCAGTACAAGGAGCAGACCATGGCACTGATTTCCCTGCGTCAACTGCTGGACCATGCCGCCGAGCATGGCTACGGCGTCCCGGCGTTCAACGTCAACAACCTCGAGCAGATGCGCGCGATCATGGAAGCGGCCGACGAGACCGATTCGCCGGTCATCGTGCAGGCATCGGCTGGTGCACGCAAATACGCGGGTGCGCCTTTCCTGCGCCACCTGATCCTTGCCGCCATCGAGGAGTTCCCGCACATCCCCGTGTGTATGCACCAGGATCACGGTACCTCGCCGGCCGTGTGCCAGCGCTCGATCCAGCTGGGTTTCAGCTCGGTGATGATGGACGGTTCGCTGGGTGAAGACGGCAAGACCCCGACCAGCTACGAATACAACGTCGACGTCACCCGTCGTACGGTCGAGATGGCGCACGCCTGTGGCGTCTCGGTCGAAGGTGAACTGGGTTGCCTGGGTTCGCTCGAGACCGGCATGGCCGGCGAAGAAGACGGTATCGGTGCCGAAGGCAAGCTCGATCACAGCCAGCTGCTGACCGATCCCGAAGAAGCCGCCGACTTCGTCAAGAAGACCGGCGTCGACGCGCTCGCGATCGCGATCGGCACTTCGCACGGCGCGTACAAGTTCACGCGTCCGCCGACAGGCGACATCCTTGCGATCGAGCGCATCAAGGAAATCCACGCCCGCATCCCCAACACCCACCTGGTCATGCACGGCTCGTCGTCGGTGCCGCAGGATTGGCTGGCGATCATCAACGAGTACGGTGGTGCTATGGGTGAGACCTACGGCGTGCCGGTCGAAGAGATCGTCGAGGGTATCAAGCATGGCGTGCGCAAGGTCAACATCGACACCGACCTGCGCATGGCGTCGACCGGTGCCGTGCGCAAGTTCCTCGCCGAGCATCCCAAAGAGTTCGACCCGCGCAAGTTCCTGATCGCGGCGACCAAGGGCATGAAGCAGATCTGCAAGGATCGCTACGAGGCCTTCAGCACCGCTGGTAATGCATCGAAGATCAAGGCCCTGAGCCTCGACGCGATGACCGAGCGTTACCTGTCCGGCGAGCTAGACCCGAAGGTCAACTGATGTGACCGCGTGGCGCCCACCTTGGTGGGCGTCGCAACGCAAAAAGGGCGCCTCGGCGCCCTTTTTGCGTTACTGGGGCGAACGAAGCGCGGGGGTGCGGTTATTGCGGGTGCCGAGCATGGTCACGCCAGACTGTCGCTGAGTACCTCAGGAACCGATCAGTGGCAACGTCAACACCGGGCACCCCGTTGCCTTGAGCAGGCGGTCGAGCCGGCTACCGTGCATGCGCCCGCGCAGGCCGAGCCGCGGTTCGGTGTTGACGACGAGCAGGTCAGGCGGCTCTTCCCCCACGACATCGAGCAGCAGTTTCGCGGCATCACCCATACCGGAGCTGCGCTGCCAATGGACGCCGTCACTGTCCGCGAGCACGATGGTTTCGACGGCCGGATCGGCGTCGCTGTGCAGCAATGTCACTTCGACGCGTTGCGTCGCCATCATCGGCAGCCAATGGTTGAGGAACGCGATGTTGGGTCGCATATCCTGGTCGGGATCGAAGGCGCACAGCACGCGCTTGAGACGCGAGCTGCCGTCTTCGATGTCGATGAAGCCCTGACCGCTTTTCGGCAACAACAAGGTGCGGCTGCGCGTGCGGTGGCAGACCGACTCGGCGACCGACGCGTCGAAAAAACGGGCGAGGCCATTGCGTCCCTCGGTCGCCATGATCAGCAGTTCTACGGGATGTCGACGCAGATAATCGGCGATGCCCTGACGTGGATCGTCGTCGCGCATGACCATCTTGGTGATGCCGATATTGAGCTTCTCCCCGACGGCGCTGCGCGGCGTATCCGCGGGTAGCATCTGCCATTTCGTCAGCGTCTCGCGCACACCGGGAAATTGGTCCCAGGGCACGCTTTCGCTGGTATCCGAACGCGTATGCAGCAATGTGAGACGCGCCTCGCTGCGCACGGTCAGTGCCAGTGCGTGAAAGAACGCACGCTCACTCGCTGCGGAGAAATCGGTGGTGACCAGAATGCGTGGGCTGACCTGCGGATTGGTGATCATCGTCGCTTCCAAAGGGTTGACGCAGATTCTAGTCGCTATTGGACTGGACGCGGACAACCGGCTGCAGGATGTATTGAACCCGATTCCGCGTTAGGCTTCGGTGCAGGTCAGGGTCAGCGCAAGGCCCTGTACAGATTGCCCACCGCGGACCAACCTGACAGGAGAGCAGCGTGTATTCCAATAAGTTCCCTTGTCCCTGCTGCGGGCATCGTGTGTTCGACTATCAGCCGGGCTTCAATCAGTTGTGTCCGATCTGCGGTTGGGAGGATAGCCTCGACCAGTTACGTTTCCCGACCATGTCCGGCAGCGCCAATCATGTCAGCCTGGTCGAGGCGCAGCGCAACTATGCCAACACCGGTATCGCCGAACGCCGCAAGCAGGGACAGACGCGCGCGCCATTCGAAGGTGAGCCGCGCGATGAGCAGTGGCGGCCCGTCGATATTTCTCGCGACAATATTGAAGAACCGCAGCGTGGCCAGAAGTATGCCGATTCGTATCCTTACGAGGACACCACGGTGCTCTATTATTGGCGGCCGACGTATTGGCGGCGCGTGGTCGGCTGATCGCGCTCAGTAGAGCACAAGCGGTGGTTGTGCCATCGCGTCGAGCTGGTGTCGCAAGTCCTGGACGTGCTGCGACCAATAGTGTTCCGTCGATGCCCAGGGGAATGCGGCCGGGAAAGCCGGATCGTCCCAGCGCTGCGCCAGCCAACCGCTGTAATGCAGCATGCGCAATCCGCGCAGCGCTTCGATCAACGCCAATTCACGCAGGTCGAAGTCGTGGAACAGGCGGTAGCCGTCGAGCATCGCGCTGAGCTGCAGTGTCTGTTCGGCACGGTCACCGTTGAGCAGCATCCACAGGTCCTGGATCGCGGGGCCGTTGCGGCAATCGTCGAGATCGACAAAATGCGGACCGTTGTCCGTCCACAGAATGTTGCCGTGGTGGCAGTCGCCGTGCAGTCGGATCGGTCGGGCGTCGACATCGCGCAATCTGTCGTCGACCGACCGTAGCAGCTGTTCGCTGATATCGGCGTAGGCCGAGCGCTCGTGTTGCGGCAGTAAGGTGCTGCCCAGCACCTGCTCGCGTGCCGTCCATCCCATTGCGTCGACGCTGAAGCTGGGGCGGTGTTCAAATAGCGCATCCTGTCCCGCGAGATGGATGCGTCCGATGAAGCGACCCATCCACTCGAGTTGGTCGAGGTCGCCGGGTTCCGGCGCCCGCCCGCCGCGGCGCTCGAAAATGGCAAAGCGAAACCCGGCGTGATGGAACAGCATCGTTCCCGCGCTGTCGCGCCATGGCGGCACGACAGGAATCTCCTGGGTCGCGAGTGCACTGCCGAAACCGTGTTCCTCGGCGATCGCGGCATCGCTCCAGCGCCCCGGGCGATAGAACTTTGCGACCATCGGCGCGCAGTCGTCGATGCCGACCTGGACGACCCGGTTCTCGTAGCTGTTGAGGGCGAGCAGATGGCCGTCGGGTACGAGCCCGGTCGAGGCGACGGCGTCGAGCATCAGGTCGGGCGTCAACGCATCGTAGGGGTGGGACGACATGATGTGGTGGCGCGGCGGCGCCGTTCAGCGGGTTGCCGGCGCGCGACCGAGCACGGCGTCGAGCCGCCGGCGGTCGAAGCCGTCGATGCGGGTGTCACCGATCAGGATGACCGGCACGCCGCGCGCACCGAGGCGCGCAAAGGCCTTCTGCGCGCGCGCATTCTGCTGTATGTCGAGCTCCTGGAAGCGCAGCCCCTTCTGTTGCAGGTACTGCTTGGCCTGCTGGCAGTGCGCACAGTTGCGTGTGCTGTACAGCGTGATGCGCGGTGCATTCATCGGCCGGTCAGGCGTGTCTCGGCTTCGCGGTACTTGGCCGCCGTGCGATCGATGATTTCCTGCGGCAGCATCGGCCCCGGCGGGGTCTTGTCCCAGTCCAGCGTCTCGAGGTAGTCGCGCACGAATTGCTTGTCGAAGCTCGGTGGACTGCTGCCCGGTTGGTACTCGTCGGCCGGCCAGAAGCGTGACGAATCCGGCGTCAGGATCTCGTCGATGAGGTATAGCTTCCCAGCTTCGTCGAGGCCGAATTCGAACTTGGTGTCGGCGATGATGATGCCGCGTTCGAGGGCGTAAGTCGCGCATTCGCTGTAGATGCGCAGACTGGCATCACGCACCTGTGTGGCGAGCTCACTCCCGAGCAGCTCGACGGTGTGCGCGAAATCGATGTTCTCGTCGTGTGCGCCCGCGGCGGCCTTGGTCGAGGGTGTGAAGATCGGTTGCGGCAGCTTGTCGGCCATGCGCAGTCCTGGCGGCAGCGCGATGCCACAGACGCCACCGGTCGCCTGGTAATCCTTCCACCCGGAACCAATCAGGTAGCCGCGCACGATCGCCTCGACGGGCAGCGGTGTGAGTTTGCGTACCACGATCGCGCGGTCGCCGAGGGCGGCGCGTTCGGCGGGGTCGGTGACGACGTCGCTGAGTGCGCGTCCGCTCAAGTGGTTCGGAATGATGTCGCGCGTGCGTTCGAACCAGAAGTTGGCGACGCGCGTCAGCACCTCGCCTTTGCCCGGAATGGGTTGCGGCAGCACGACATCGAACGCTGACAGGCGGTCGGTGGTCACGATCAACAGGTGATCGGCATCGACTTCGTAGACGTCGCGTACCTTGCCGCGATTCAGCAGTTTCAGGCCGGTCAACTCGGATTGATGAAGTGCGCTCATGGCATGGTCACGGACGGGGAAAACGCGGCAGTATAGCCCTGCAAACGGCATAATGGCATGGCCTGCAACCGTCCATGCCCGGAGTCCCGCGTCGTGAAAGATGCCGCCGCCGAAACCCCAGCCTACCTCGCCGCGTTCCGCGGCAGCTTCACCTCGGCCCTGCGCTGGCCGCAGCTCGATGCCTTGTGGGAAGCCGTGCGTGCCGCACCCACGGGGTGGTACGTGTATGCCGTAGGCGAGCCGCCGCCGGACGCGCCGGCAGACACCGCGTCGCTGCACAATTTCCTGACCGAGATCGACGCCTTGTTGCGGCGCGAACACGACGAGGACTACTGCGGCATCGTCTATGCGGATGTCCCGGCGGCACCGTCGATGATCAAAATCTACGATCCCAACAATCTCGGCGTATCGTGCGGTTACAGCACCAACCCCCCCTTGCCAGGCTGGGTGCTGAGTCGGTTGCCGCCGATCGACCTCGAAGCCGCGCGGCAGCCGGCCGGCCGCAGACGCTGGTGGCAGCGATTGTTTTCGGCCTGAGCGGGAATAGCCGCGGCGGGCGTGCGGAATAGCTCCCGGCACAGAGGTGCTAATATCCGAGGAAAGTACTGGGTAGTTGCACCGCAGGTGCGCTGCCCGCGATATCAGAAGTACCGGGTAATACCGGTCCGCGAGCGGAGTCGTAGGCATGGACCAACAGCAGCAACAGGCCCTCAGTGACATTACCCAGGCGGTCATGGGGCTGCTCGACTCCTGGGATCTGGACACGCAGGAGATCCAGGGTGTGTTGTGCCTGCCGGAAAAAATGCGCGCGCGCGCACTGAACAAGCTGCGCGAAGGCCTCGACGTGTTGCCGGACGAACCGCAGGTACTGCGCCGAGCCAGCTACCTGCTGCGTATCGCCGACGCCCTGCGCACCACCTACCCGCTGAATCCGCGCATGGCGAGCCGCTGGGTGCGCCAGGGTCACCGTCGCTTCGGTCGGCGTTCGCCGTTGTCGATCATTCTGAAGGACGGCGAGAGCGGTCTGATCGCCGTACTCTCCGAACTCGATTGCACCTTCTCCTGGGATTTGACCGGCTCCACGAGTATGGGATACCGCCCCGTCGGCCACTGACGCTGCGCATGGCCCGGCGCCGCGGGGTTCGCGGCCCCGCGGATTAACAGGTTACACGCATTCAAGTCCCACCCCCCGGGCGCCGTTAAGCCCATCAATAGCTGCGCCTCCGCGCGCATAACCTATTGGTGGCTGAAATGAAACGTTTCCTCGACGCGTGGTCGATCAAGGGCAAACTCGGCGCCGCGTTCGGTGTCGTGCTCCTGGTGTTGTTGGCGGTCTCGCTGGCGGCACTGCGCGGCGCCTCGCTGACCGAAGCGAACACGCGCGACGTCGTCGACAGGCTGCAGCCGGCCGTGCTGGCCGTGATGGAGCTACAGGATCGTGTGCATGCGACGGCGGCATCGTTGGGCTTTTTCCTCAAGAGCCAAGA
>JAGRHA010000016.1 GCA_020445205.1 Gammaproteobacteria bacterium | reverse complement strand
TACCCCCTGTTGCCAAACCGCCCGCAGCACGCATCGTCGAATTACCGGATACCCGAACGCCCGCGGCAGAGCCCCCGGCCGTCGCACCACCGCCCGCGAGTGAGCCCGCGACGGCGCCCATGCCACGGGTGCCGAAGGTCGCAGATGCCCAGGATACGGCGCACGCAGCAGGCCTCGCACGGACAGAACGCCGCTGGCACCCCTCCTACGGCAAGATGAGCGAGGCGGCCTACACCGACCCCGACACGCGTGCCCAGTTGTTCTACGACCCGGCCGATTACTTCCAGAGCGCGCTGCAGCGCGCCATCGAGCAGGCGACGTCAAACAACCGTCCGCTGCGCATCAGGCTCGAAGGCTCGGGCAACAGCGTCAACGTCTTTCCCGAACTCAACCGCGTGCAAACCAATCTGCGCGAGAACCTGTTGCGCAGCCTGGCCATGATCAAGGGTAGTGGTAAAGACTCGAAGATCGAGGCGCTACCGGACGATGCCGAACCCGTCATCGACTTCACCGACCCGCGCCTGGAAAGCACGACCGGTTTGTTGTGGAAGGCCGCACTCTGGGCCGCGATGGGCCGCGTGCCCGTCGGCACCGAGCTGGAGCTGCCGGTAACGCTCAAGGCATGGCCGAACTTCACGCGTATCTTCATTCCGCATCACGCGATCCAGATCGCCGCGCTGTGGTCACAACGCCCGGCCACGCTACACGAAACGGCGACGATACTCGGCATAGAGCACCGCTACGTGTTCAGTTTCTACAGTGCCACCGCCGTGCTCGGACTGGTCGAGCAGATTCACGGCAGCAAACGCAGCGCCGCTACCCAGCAGCGCGCGGAGCAGCGCGGATTTCTCGGCCGCTTGCTCAATTTCCTCGGCGCCGGCAACTGAACCCAAAACCTGGAGTCTCGATGGCCAACTACAAAATCGTGTTTACGGGGCCGGTCGGTGCTGGCAAGACCACCGCGATCGAGTCGCTCAGCGACATTCCGCTGGTGAAGACCGACGAATCGGCCAGCGACATGACGCAGAACCGCAAGTCATCGACGACCGTCGCCATGGACTACGGCCTGCTCAACCTGAGCAAGACCGAACGTGTGCACCTGTATGGCACGCCCGGTCAGCAGCGATTCGATTTCATGTGGGAGATCCTCAGCGAGGGGGGGCTCGGCCTGGTGCTGCTCATCGACAACTCGCGCGACAACCCGTTCGCCGATCTCGATTTCTACCTCAACGCCTTCCGTGAGTTCATCGACAAAACCGGTGTGGTCATCGGCGTCACGCAGATGGACCGCAAAGCGACGCCGACGCTCGGCGAGTACGGCACTTATCTGCGCGAGCGCATCGGCAACTACCCGGTATTCGAGGCCGACGCACGTAAACAACGCGACGTGTCGATCCTCGTGCAGGCGCTGCTGTACAACCTCGATCCCCGAGTGCATGCCAATGCCTGAGTTCGATCTCGTTGCCGGCTTGTACGTCGCGCCATCACCGGCCGGCGCCTACTACGCCGCGTACAGCCCGGAGACGGAGGCATCGCGTACGTTGCTGTTTGCATTGATGTCGGAGAATCGCAGTACCCAGCTTGACCCCACCGTGTTGCAGAAACTCACACACCAGGACGAAGCGACCGCGCTGGAACTCGTTTACCGCATGCAGCAACTCGGCCTGCTGCAGGGCCATGAAGAACCCATTGCTGCGCCGCAGGGACCGCTCGACCAGGTGCTGCCATCGGTACTCGCCGATCTCGCCGGCGACGGCAAGGCACTGCTCGCCGACAGCCAGGGTTTCTACGTCGCCACACATGGTTATCACCATGAAACGGCAGAAGAGCTGTCCGCGTTGAGCGCTGATCTCGGCAACCTGCACGAACGCCACTTGCGCCTGCTCAATCACAACATGTCGCTGCACAGCAGCGCGTGGGGGCTGATCAACGCGGGCGGTGTAAGCGAAGTCGGCTTCTGGCCGCTGTACATCGGCAAACAACGTTTCGTACTGGTGCTCAGTGGAGTGCCCAACATGAACCGCCCGGAACTGGTCGATCTGGTTTGGGCTCTGAGCCTTCGCTATGCGAAGCACTGATCGAGACGGTTTTCTCCACGTGCATCAGCAGCACGACGAACACCGCTTGCAATCGATTACTGTCTAGGAGACACATCAATGCGTGCAGACATGCTCACTTCCATTCTCAGTGAACTGAACGGCACATCCGCCGACATCGAGGCATCCGCGATCATATCGACCGATGGTCTGATGATGGCTGCACTCCTGCCGGCAGGCATGGACGAAGACCGTGTCGGTGCCATGAGTGCAGCGATGTTGTCACTGGGCGACCGCACGTCGAATGAACTGGCCCGCGGTTCTCTCGAGCAGGTACTGATCAAAGGAGACAAGGGCTACGTGCTCATGACGGGCGCAGGCGGCGATGCGGTGCTTACCGTGCTGGCCAAACCCAATGCGAAGCTCGGCCTGATCTTCCTGGATGTCAAGCGCGCCGCCGAGGCCGTGACAAAACTCGTGTGAGCCGCACGACCGATCACCGTGCATTCCGAACCGGCAGGCAGGCGCATCCATGTCAGCTGATCCGGTCGCATCACCCATCGCGCGCCGCAGGTACCCCAGCATGTCGAACATCGATTTCGTAGAACTGACCCGTTACGCAAAATCGTTTACCGGGCTGACTCCCGACAAAGAGGCACTGTTGCAGCAACTCGGTCCCGCAGTCGTGCCGGGACTCAGCGAAGTGACGGACAAGTTCTACGCCACCCTGCAGCAGATTCCCAAGGCAGCCGTGTTTCTGGAAGGCCGCGTCGAGCATCTCAAAAGGACGCATGCCAAATGGCTGGAATCACTGTTCACGGGACCTTACGACGACCAGTACGCACAGAAGATGTACGAGGTCGGCAACGTCCACGTCAAGGTCAACCTGCCGGTGGAGTTCATGTCAGGTGGCATGACACTGATCCAGAGTGAACTGCTGCCGGTACTCGCCGGAGCCTGTGACAACGACGCCGGTCGCCTGGCCGCGGCCGCCAGTGCTGTGACCTCGATCGTCGGCTTCTCACTGCTCGTGATGCAGGAGTCTTACCAGACCGGAAAACTCGCTGAAGAACTCGAGAAGTTCCTCGCCATATCCGGCATGAGCCGAACCCTGTTCAACAACCTCGCCGCCGCGTACGGAAAGTAGCGCGACATCGGGCTGGTCGACCGCCGCTTCGGCGCGCGGCATAGCGGGCCCGGGGTGGGAATAGACAAGAGCCAACGGAGGAATGCTTCGTGGACGATATGAAACCCGATGATGTCGTGGGTGACTTCGAATCCAAATCACTGCAGTACTACGACGGCAGTCAGCGCCAGGTACTCATCACCGACCGCGAGATCCCGTATCCGGAAGGTCGCCTGATCGTGTCACGTACCGACAAACAGGGCGTGATCACGCATACCAACCCGGCCTTTATCGAGATGTCGGGATACAGCGAGAATGAACTGATCGGCCAGCCACACAGCATATTGCGTCACCCGGACATGCCCGCGGCCGCATTCAAGGACCTCTGGGATACCGTTGCCACGGGCAAGAAGTGGTCGGGTTACGTGAAGAACCTGCGCAAAGACGGTGCCTACTACTGGGTCTATGCCACCGTGATTCCGAACGTACGCAATGGCGAAGTGGTCGGCTATACATCGGTGCGACGTAAACCGTCGCGCCGCAAGGTCGAAGAAAGCATGAAACTTTACGCGACCATGCTGTGAGGGAAACCACGATGAGTTTCAACCTGACCATCAGCCCCGACTTCTCGCCGGACCATATCTCCGGCTGGTATATCTTCAACACTTGGTTGCAGCGCAAACTCGATCTGCCGATCCATCTCGAGATGTTCGATGATTTCGTCAGCCAGCGCAGTGCAATCGCCGAAGACAAGATCGACATCATCTACGCCAACCCTTTCGATGCCTCCATGCTGGTGCGTGAAAAAGGGTTCGTGCCGATCGCGCGGCCGGCCGGCAAGGCCGACGAGGCGGTTATCGTCGTCAATGCGGAGTCTTCCACACTGCACGTCGAAGACCTGCAGCCGGGTGCGCGTATCGCGACAACCGACGATCCGCACGTGCACATGATGTGCATGATCATGCTGGAGCCGGCAGACCTGAACAAGGACAACCTCGAGTTCATCCGCTGCGGTGGCTATGTCCTGGTTGCGAAGGCGCTGTTCCAAGGCAACGCCGATGCGGGCTTCTTCCTCAGCGAGGCGTACGACGACCTCTCCGATGCGATCAAAAAGAATCTGCGCGTTGTGGTGCGCAGTCAGATCAGCGTCATCGAACACGTCCTGCTGGCCGGCCCCCGGCTGGCCGAGCGACACGCCGATATCGCCTCGGCACTGGTATCGATGGGTAGCGACCCCAAAGGCCCGGGCGTGCTGCAGAGCCTCGGCTTCGACAACTGGGAGCCGGTGAGTCAGGAAGATACCGAGTTCATGATCGACCTCATGGACACCCTGGTATCATGAGGCGGCCCACAGCCGTAGCCGGTCCGTCGCGAGGGGGCCGCTACGGCCGCTTCACGACAGCGTCGACAACGGTGTCACAGCACGCCACGCATCACCCCTGATCGGATTTGTACCCGATTCGGAAACCACCCCAATGACGACCGTTGACGCGAATGGGCGCCGACATGTCGTGCATGATCTCACCCGTGTCGCGTTTGTAGGTCTGCAGCAGGAAAGGTTCGGTATTGCTGCCACAACGACTACCCGTGCGATCACGGAACTTGCGTTTGGTGCGGTTGTTTACCAGGTCGCGTTCGTAGTCCCCCGTAAGCGGCTGACTGTATTTCTTGTTGTGCGTCGGGAAGTACCCCTTGTCGTCAACCGCACCGGCATAAAGGATACGATCGTTGTCGCGCAGGAGGGGTTCCTGGATCGACGGCAGCACGTCGTCGGTGAAACGGTCGAACCGGGTATGGAACTTCTCGGGATTGGTGCCAGAGATCACCTGGTAGTTGCGATCCATGAGGTCATCGAGTGAAACGCGACCGTCTGCGATTGCCTGCTCGAACAGCGCGCCGATCTTTGCGGCCGTGTCCTGTGCAATGTGGCGTATGCGGTCATGCACGGTATCGAGTTCGAACGCAGCAATCGAGCCGTAATCTTCCTCCGCGCTGTCGGCGAGGTACAACGCGCCGTCGGAGACCAGTTGAACCTCGCTTTCGGTCACGCTGAGCGCAGACTCGACATCCGACAGGGCACCCGAGATTTCGTCGATCGACGACACATGCGTCTGCATGGCCTGCGCGATCTGTGTGATCTCGGACTCTGATTGCTGCGACAAGGAGTGGATATTCGCCAGCGTGTTGCCGACGTTTTCGGTATCGACGACCACACCCTCGACGACGTGCACCAGCTGACCCATCTTACCGGCCGATTGATTGATCTCTTGATAGATGGTGTTGAGCTTCTGCCCGATCTCGCGCGTGGCACTCGATGTCTTGCTGGCGAGTTGCCGCACTTCATCTGCCACCACCGCGAAGCCGCGGCCGTGTTCACCCGCGCGCGCGGCCTCGATCGCTGCATTTAGGGCAAGCAGGTTTGTCTGCTCCGCCACCTGGTCGATGATTTGGGTGATGCCCTGAATCTCTTCCGACCGCGTCTGCAGTTCGAGCAGCGAAGCGGCGCTCTGCTCTGTCTGTTCGCGTACGCTGTGGATGCGCTGTATGGTGTCTTGCACCGATTTCTGGCTGGTACTGCTCGCATCACGTGTGGCGCG
>JAGRHA010000120.1 GCA_020445205.1 Gammaproteobacteria bacterium | reverse complement strand
TCCAGGGCATCGACGGCCGCCTCCAGACCACGCATCGCGTGCGTTGGAATCAGTCGCGACAGCGCATGGTCGATCTCGGCCGCCGCACTCACCCCGCGACGGCTGTAAACACGCCACAAAAGCGGATGGACGCCTTCGGGCGTGGACCCCGCCTCGGGCAGCGTACGACGAACGATTGAAGCAGGCATCGGGGGGTGGCAGTGGCAGCTCGGTACCGCGGTGCGCGACAGCATAACAGCTGGCGCTGCTATCATGGCCGCTGGATCATCTGTGTGCGGCGTATGCACCGTCGAATAGAACCGTCCTGGCAATCCCGGCCGATAGCGACACCCGGCATCCCTCCCGGTGTTGACGTCTGGCGCATCGCCTTGCAACCCGCTGCCGATCTGTCCATGCGTGCTCAGGCCCATGCGGCGCGGCAGACAGTGCTCGCGAACTATCTCGGTGTGCCACCGCAGGCGTTGCGCCTCGATCACGCAGAAGGCGGCAAACCCTTCATCGCGCAGCCGGCCGGGGCGCTCGAATTCAATCTCAGTCATTGTGCGGACCTGGCGCTGCTTGCCGTGTCGGCCAGCCATGCGGTCGGCATCGATGTCGAGGGTGAACGCCGGATACCGGACCCCTTGCGACTCGCCCGCCGCGTGCTCGACGACGACAGCATCGCACGCTTGAGCACGCTACCCGAGCACGCGCGCACGGCGCTGTTCCTCGATCTGTGGACGCAATTCGAAGCGCGTCAGAAAGCCCTTGGGCACGGGATATTCGCGTCACCCGTGAACGCCGAGCCGATGTGTGGACTGAGCTTCCATCCGTCCGCAGGTCATATTGCCTGCCTCGTGATCGCGTCGCCGGTCGACGATGTCGACATCCGCTTCTTCGATTACCACGACGCCGCGCCAACGCCACAGTGAATCAGAGACCTGCAGACGGTATCATTGGCGCCCTTTGAACAACCTCCAAGCCGGAAGGAAGAGCATGAGTCCGAAATCGATCCTGGTGACCGGTGGTGCCGGCTACATCGGCAGTCATACGGTGCGCCAGCTTGGCGAGGCTGGCGAGCGCGTAGTGACGCTGGACAATCTCTCGAAAGGGTTTCGCGAGAACGTGCTGTTCGGCGAGTTCGTGGAAGGCGACACGGCCGATCAGACATTGGTGAGCCGCGTCCTGCGTGAGCACGCGATCGATACCGTGATCCATTTCGCCGCCCACACGATCGTGCCGGAATCGGTCGCCGATCCGCTCAAGTACTACCGTAACAACACGTGCGCGACACGCAATCTGCTCGAATGCTGTGCCGACGCCGGCGTCAAGCATTTCGTGTTCTCGTCGACCGCAGCCGTGTACGGCATCCCCGAGTCGCAGCAGTGTTTCGAGGATACCCCGACCCAGCCGATCAACCCCTACGGCATGTCCAAGCTCATGACCGAGCACATGCTGCGCGATCTTGGTGCAGCCAGCGATCTACGGTACGTGATCCTGCGCTATTTCAACGTCGCAGGGTCGGACCCGCAAGGACGCATCGGCCAGTCGACACCCGGCGCCACACTTCTCATGAAAGTCGCTGCCGAACACGCCGTGGGCAAACGCGACGCCGTCTACATCTTCGGTACCGACTACCCCACCGCCGACGGTACCGGCATCCGCGACTACATCCATGTCGAAGACCTCGCCGATGCGCATCTCAAGGCCATCGACCACCTGCGCGGTGGCGGTGATTCGCAGATCCTCAACTGTGGCTATGGCCATGGCTACAGCGTGCGCGAAGTGCTCGACATGGTCGAACGCGTGCACGGTTCGCCGCTCAATATCATCGAGCAGGAGCGCCGCGCCGGTGACCCGCCGGCACTCATCGCCGGCGCCAACCGCGTGCGTGACGTGCTCGGCTGGACTCCGCGCTACGACGATCTCGAAGAGATCGTGCGCAGCTCGCTGAATTGGGAACACACGCTGCAGTCGCGCCAATCATGAACGACATCCAGATCCTGATCCTGGCAATCATCCAGGGTCTGACCGAGTTCCTGCCGATCTCGAGCTCGGGTCACCTGATTCTGGCACCACACCTGTTCGGTTTCGCCGATCAGGGCCTGGCATTCGACGTCGCCGTGCATCTGGGATCGCTGATTGCCGTGGTCAGTTATTTCTGGCGTGACATCTGGCAGATCGCCGCCGCCTGGTTCGGCTCGCTGGCACCGGGCGGTGTGCGCACTCCGCACAGCCGACTTGGCTGGGCCATCATCGTCGGCACGATACCGGTCGTCGTTGCCGGACTCCTGCTGAAGTCACTCGTCGAACACGAGCTGCGCGCGCCATGGGTCATCGGGGCGACGACCATCGCATTCGGCCTGCTGCTGCTATGGGCCGATCTGCGTGCGCGGCGCCAACGTGAGATCGACGGGATCACGCTCAAGGACGCCCTGTTCATTGGTGCGAGCCAGATTCTCGCGCTGGTGCCCGGAACATCACGTTCGGGAATCACGATGACCACGGGCTTGCTGCTCGGGTTCAACCGCGCGGCGGCATCGCGGTTTTCCTTTCTGCTGGCCATTCCGACCATCCTGGCCTCGAGCGCGCTCGTCACGCTCGATCTGCTGGAGCTCGATGCGCCCGTCGACTGGGGATCGTTGGGCCTTGGCGTGGTGCTCTCGGGGGTTGCCGCCTACCTCACCATCGCCCTGTTCCTGCGTTTCATCGAACGCATCGGCATGTGGCCGTTCGTCATCTACCGCTTGTTGCTCGGCGCCGCCATATTCGCCCTTATCTGAGTGCCCGCCAGACACCGCGGGTGTTCAGCCACGCTGACCTTCCTGCAGCAACGCGCGCACGAAACGAACCGGTATCGCATAACTGATCCCCGATGGCTTCTGAATGACGGCTTCTTTGGTCTCTTTGACGAATACGCTGTTGATCACGCCGATGACGCTGCCGGTGCGCTGGTCATACACCGGGCTGCCGCTGTTGCCCGGGTAGGCCGTGGCATCGAGTTGGTAGACGTCGAAGGGATCGCGCATCGCCCGGATCATCTTTGCCGAGAGAACGCGTGAACCGAGCTGCGGTGGCGCCATCGGGCTGATCGCCGAGATGATGCCATGATGCGTCACGGGGTAGAGACCGAGCGCCATACCGATGGGAAAACCCGTGAACGCAATATTCTCGCCTTCGCGTGGATCCGATCCGGTGTGCAGGCTCAACGCCGGTAGCGGCTGCTTGATACGCAGTAGCGCGAGATCATGCGCGGGATCGGTCGCCGCGACCGTGGCGGGATGGTAACGCGCCGTGCGGCCGCGGCCGGAAAAGACCGCGAGTTGTTCACGTTTCTCCTCGTCGAGCTTCTCCGGCAAGACATGGAAGTTGGTCACCACGAAACGCCCGTCACCGACCGCAAACCCGGTGCCCCTGAATTGTTGGCGCGGGCTGCCGCTAGGTTGGAAAGTACCCACCGCGACGACCGAAGGCCGGATGCGGTCGATCGTGTCGGGCAGATCCGCCGCCAATGCCGCCGCGGGTGTGGCAATCGCTGCAAAGAGCCACACCGCCAGGCGCAATGCGCACCAACGGACCGACCTGGGCTTCGGGGTATACTTCGTCCTTCGTTCAATCAGCAGTTTTGCCATGGCGTACTTGCTTCATCACTTGATAACGGAATCGGCGGCCCGTACGGCCGATGCACCTGCCTTGTTGTTCAAGCAGGACACCCTGACCTACAACGAACTCGCGGCACAGATCGCAGCGGTCGCGGCCGGCTTGCGCGCGCTCGGCGTGGCGCGCGATGAACGCGTCGCAGTATACCTGCCGAAGCAGTTCGAAACCGTCACGACCATGTTCGGCTCGATGGCTGCCGGCGGGGTGTTCGTGCCTGTCAATCCGATCCTCAAGCCGGAACAGGTCGGCCACATCCTGCGTGATTGCTCGACACGCGTTCTCATCACCAGTGCCGATCGTGCGGCCGTGCTCGACGAGACGCTGGCCGAGTGCCCCGAGCTTACGCATCTGATCATCACGGGCAGCGCCAACGTCACATCGACGCATGGCAAGACGGTACTGGGATGGGACGAGATGCTCGGTGAGACCGTCATGCCACCGCAGTCGCGCATCGATGCCGACATGGCGGCAATCCTCTACACCTCGGGCAGCACCGGGCGCCCCAAGGGTGTAGTGCTGTCGCACAGGAACATGCTGGCCGGGGCGCACAGCGTGGCCGAGTACCTCGAAAACACCGCACAGGATCGCCTGTTGGCGGTATTGCCATTCAGTTTCGATTACGGCCTGAGCCAGCTGACCACGGCGTTCTCCGTGGGTGCATCCGTGGTCCTCATGGACTACCTGTTGCCGCGCGACGTGATCCGCGCGATCAGCAAGTACCGCGTCACGGGTCTGGCCGCGGTGCCGCCGCTGTGGAACCAGCTCGCGACGCTGCCATGGCCCGACGACGCCGTCGATTGCCTGCGCTATATCACCAATTCCGGCGGTGCGATGCCCGTGGCGACGACCTCGGCCTTGCGCAAGGCGTTGCCCAACACGCAGGTCTACCTGATGTACGGCCTCACGGAGGCCTTTCGTTCCACCTACCTGCCGCCCGATCAAGTCGACACCCGCCCCGAATCGATGGGCCGCGCGATCCCGAACGCCGAGATCCTGGTGGTGCGCGAAGACGGCAGTGAGTGCGACGTCGATGAACCCGGCGAGCTCGTGCACCGCGGTGCCCTGGTCTCACTCGGCTATTGGGGCGATCTGGAGAAGACCAATATCCGATTCAAACCAGCCCCGGGCCAACCGGCCGGCATCCCCAATCCCGAACTCGCCGTGTGGTCGGGCGACAAGGTCAAACGCGATGCCGAAGGCTTCCTGTATTTCATCGGCCGCAATGACGAGATGATCAAGACCTCGGGGTATCGCGTCAGCCCCGCCGAGGTGGAGGAAGTGGTATTCCTGATACCGGGTGTCGAACAGGCCGTGGCCTTCGGCGCGCCGCATCCCCAGGTCGGTTATGGCATCGTACTGGTGGTACAGACCGCTGCGGCCGATATCGACGTCGACGGCATCCTCGCGCATTGTCGATTGCACCTGCCGCTGTACATGCTGCCCGGCCACGTGCATGTCGCCGATGAACTGCCACGCAACCCGAACGGCAAGATCGACCGCAAGGCGCTGTCGGGTGGTTTTGCCAACGTCTTCATCACCCCGGATCCGAACGCATGAGTGACAAACCCGTCCACGCCCCGCTGATTCAGTTTCCTGTCACCGACGATTGTTTGTTGATCGGCGGCATGCCGCTCGATCGACTCGCCGCACAGGTGGGCCAGACGCCGTTCTATGCCTACGACCGCGAAGCCATGAGCCGTCGTGTGCATGATCTGCGCGAGGCGCTACCTGACGGCGTGTCGATCCATTACGCGATGAAGGCCAACCCGATGCCGGCAGTCGTCGACCACATGGCAGGACTCGTCGACGGGCTGGATGTGGCCTCACTCGGCGAGCTACGCATTGCGCTCGACAGCGGCATGCCAGCGGCCGAGATCAGCTTTGCCGGTCCCGGCAAAGGCGATACCGAACTGCGCGGTGCGATCGCCGCGGGGATCACGCTGAACCTCGAATCTTTCGGCGAGTTCGAGCGCGCACTGCGCATCGGCGAAGCGCTCGGCGTCGCACCGCGCGTGGCGGTGCGCGTGAACCCGGACTTCGAGCTCAAGTCGTCCGGCATGAAGATGAGCGGCGGACCCAAGCCATTCGGTGTCGACGCCGAACAGGTCCCAGATCTGCTGCGACGCATCGGTGAGACGGCTGCGCATTTTCGTGGCTTCCACATCTTCAGCGGATCACAGAATCTCCGTCCCGAGAGTCTCATCGAGGCACAGAACGCGACCTTCGAACTCGCCTACCGGCTCGCCGAGGTCGCACCGGGCCCACTGGAGATGCTCAACATCGGTGGTGGCTTCGGCATTCCGTACTTCCCCGGCGAACAGCGACTCGACCTCACCGAGGTCAGCGCCAATCTGGGCGCGCGGCTCGGCGAATGCCAGCAGCGCCTCGGTGACGTCGAGGTCATGATCGAGCTCGGGCGCTACCTGGTCGCCGAAGCCGGTGTTTACGTCTGTCGGGTGGTCGACCGCAAGGTATCGCGCGGACTGACCTACCTGGTGACCGACGGTGGCCTGCATCACCATCTCGCCGCGTCCGGCAACTTCGGCCAGATCGTGCGCAAGAACTACCCCGTGGTGACAGCGAATCAGGTCAAGGACGGACAGCGCGAAGTGGTCAGCGTGGTCGGCCCGCTGTGCACACCACTCGACATCCTTGCTGACCGCATGGAACTCGGCCATGCCGATGTCGGCGATCTCATTGTCGTCATGCAGTCGGGCGCCTACGGTTATACCGCGAGTCCGCACCTGTTTCTGGGGCACCCCGCACCGCTCCAGGTCCTCGTCTGACGTCGAAGATCAGCCCACCAGGGAAAGAATCCAGTCACGCGACAGCGCGGCAACCCGGTCGCGTCGTTCCGCACTCGAGAAGGTGTGATCCGCCGTCTCGAGGTGTTCCACGCTCACCGTCGATGACGTCATCCAGGTACGCCAGTCGGCATCCTCGGCGACGCGGTCGAGATACTCCTTGGCCGTAAGGTCCTGCCCGCTGAGGATCAGCAGAGTCTGCCCAACAAAGCCTCGCTGTGCATCGCGCAGACGTACCGGCAGCGGCCGTTGGTCGACAGCAGCGGACGTATCACTGCCCGTGCCCCGGCTCTGTCCGAGCTTGGCGAAGAAATCACGCAGGGCACCCAACGCGTCGAAGCGCAGACCCAGCACTTTGCGCCAGAAGTCCCGGCTGAGCAGGCGCTGCAGGTAGTAGTGGCGGATGAAGGCCTGGGCCTCGCCTTCGACGGTGCGTACCCAGGGGTTGGCGGCGATTTGCCCTATGATGCGCGCGTCGCCCTGTGCATAAAAGGCGTTGGCCGTCGCCGCGTCGCAGAGTCCCCACAGCACGTACCGGCGCAGCTCGGGCACCGCAGTGGCAAAGGTATCGACAGCGGCCCGGATATCGTCTGCGATCTGTTCAAAATCACGAAACTCGCCAGCGCTGTCACCCATACCACGGTAGTCGAAGCGCAATACGGGTATGCCAGCCGCAGCCAGCGCGCGCGCCAGCAACACGAACTGCCGATGACTGCCGACGCGGTACTGCGGTCCGCCGACGACGAGGACGACACCGATATCGGCGATGGGCGGAACGACCGCATGCAGGATACCGAGCAGTGTTGCACCCTTGCACGCGAACAGCAGTGGTTGCTCGTCGGCCATCGTTCAATTGCTCATGAGGGCCGCGACCCGATCGACGAGTCGCGGGCATTGCGCGATCTCTTGTGTCGCCCAGAAGCTGTCGCAGACCACAGTCTCGGCGTTCACATCCGTGCCGGCTTCGCGCCACCCGGCGATCACGCGCTCGCTGACCGGCATCAACGGGCGGCCCGACTCGGCGACGAGTTCGAGCCAGTTCACACGGCGCGCCGGGCGCGCGTCAGTGGCCGAGAGGCTCAAGGCTTCGAGACCGGCCGCGAGTGCCGCCGAAATACGATAACCCGCAATCTCGAGCGCCTCACCGGCTGCCAACCGCTGCCGCAGTTCGGCAGCGGTCTCGCTGTTCTTGCTGCCCATGAGGCCGCCGGCGAGGCGCAGGCGCAATAGCTGATTGACGAGTTGCCGGCCGTCGGCAACCGGATGGATCAGGGTCAGGGTATCGAACGCATGGCGCTTCGCCGCATCCACTGCCAGCAGGGCACCGGCCCGCATGCCGACGACCATGACGGGTGCGTCGCCCTGCAGGTGCGCGATGGCACTGTCGATGTCGGCACGCCAGACGTCGATCGTCGCGTCGCCGAAATCGCCTTCGCTGTCGCCGGTACCAAACAGATCGGGAAGGATCACGTCGAAGCCGGCATCGTCGAACTGTCGCACCAATGCTGACAACACGTGGCGCGACTTGTTCATCTCTTCGCCAAACGGCGCGAGGATCAGCATCCGTCCCTTGCGCCGGTTCTCGGACTGACGGGCACCGGTACAGAAGATGCGCCCGAGGCGGCTATCGAGAAAATACGCCTCGAACACGTGACGGTTCAGAGTTTGCTTTGAACGAATGCCGTCAGGTTGCCCAGCGTCTCGAACGTCTCGCCGCTGATGTCGTCATCCTCGACGATGATGCCCAGTTGGTCTTCGAGCGCGGTGATCACGCTGACCACGGCCATGGAATCGAATTCCGGAATATTGCCCAGCAGCGCCGTTTCAGGCGTCAGGCTGGCCGTGCGATCGCCGAGTTGCAAAACATCGCCAACAATCTGTCTCACCTGTTCGAACGTCGCCATCTTGCAAAAAATTCCTTAACTCAATGATCAAAGACCCGAAAGTATACCAAAGCCGCGCCGTCGCACAGCTTTGGGAACCGTTCTCGGCTGGGGCATAATCGCCGGGCCGCGGCCAAGATGTTCGTTGGCGCTCGGGCGGCGGTCACGCGCGCACTGTCTTTCACTCAGGCCGGTACAACAAGGAGTACGAGCTTGCTTATCCCTGGAATCTGCGGTCGCATCACCGACCGCGGGGACGATTCGGCAGCGATCCCGCTGGCACAATCCATTGGCAACGACTTCCCGTCGGGCGATGCAATCGCCGTGCAGTCGGCCGGCATCCAGGCAGCCGTGACGCATGGCTGGTATGCCGAAGACGGTGGCGTGCATTGCGCGATCACGGGCAACGTCGATTGGCTCGCGGTCGAGATGGCCGATACGCAGATGAAGCAGGATCCCGCGCGCGCCGTGCTGCAGGCCTACCGCCAGCATGGGCTCGGATTTCTCAGCGTCATCGGCGGACGTTTTGCCGTGTGTGTCTGGGATACGCAGAAACGTTCGGGCGTGGTCGCCACCGACCGCTTCGGCCAGGTGCCGGTGTATTGGGGGCACGCCGACGACGGTGCGCTCGTCTTCGCCCCGATGGCGACTTGGATCGACCGTATCGCGCAGCGTTCGCATCGCATCGCCGAGCAGGCGATCTTCAACTACCTCTATTTCCACATGGTCCCCTCGCCGGGCACCGTTTTCGAGGGGACGCACAAGCTGCTGGCGGCGCATGCGCTGTACTTCGACAACGGCCGTTGGGAAGCGAGACGCTATTGGGAACCGAAATTCCGCGAACATGACGACCGCCCGCAGCGTGAGTTGGGTGAAGAGATGATGGGCCTGCTGAGCAGTTCCGTCGGCCGTCTGACCTGCGACGGCGTTGGCGCATTTCTCAGCGGCGGTCTCGACAGCTCGACAGTCTCTGGGCTGCTCGCGCGTCACGTCGATCATCCCAAGACTTACTCGATCGGCTTCGACGCGGACGGCTACGACGAGATCGCGTTCGCGCGCATCGCCAGCGAGCGCTTCGGCACCGAGTTCAACACCTACTACGTGACCCCGGAAGACGTACTCGATGCGCTGCCACAGATCGCCGGCGCCTACGACGAGCCATTCGGCAATTCTTCGGCGCTACCCGCGTACTTCTGCGCTCGCTTCGCGGCCGATGATGGGCGTCGGCGCCTACTCGCGGGCGACGGCGGCGATGAGCTGTTTGCAGGTAACGAACGCTATGCCAAACAGACCATCTTCGAGCAATACGCCAAGCTACCGGCGTGGATCCGCAACCACGCGCTCGAACCCACGCTCAACAGGCTGGGTGATGGCGTCACGTTGGTGCGCAAAGCGAAAGGTTACGTCAACCAGGCCAAGGTACCGTTGCCCGATCGCCTGCAGACTTACAACGTGCTCAATCGCCTGGGTATCGAGACCATCGCCAGCGATGATCTACTGGCCGCCGTGGACAGGGACGACCCGCTGCGCCTGGATCGCGAGCTGTACCATCATCCGCGCGGCGCCAGCCGCCTGAACCGAATGCTCTATCTGGATTGGCACCACACGCTCGCCGACAACGATCTGCGCAAAGTGAATCGCATGTGCAGCCTTGCCGGCATCGAGGTCGAATACCCGATGCTGGACGACCGCCTGGTTGCCTTCTCCACCCGACTTGCCTCCGCGACCAAGATGCGCGGCAACAAGCTACGCTCGTTCTACAAGCGTGCCGTCGCCGATTTCCTGCCGGAACAGATCATCAACAAATCCAAGCACGGCTTCGGACTGCCGTTCGGCGTGTGGATGGCGGAACACCCAGGTCTGCAGCAGCTCGCGTCGGACAACCTCGCCAGGATGAAACAGCGCAACTATTTGCGACCGGGCTTCATCGACGAAATCACGCGCCTACACCGCGAACAGCATGCTGGCTATTACGGCGAGTTCATCTGGGTACTGATCATGCTCGAACTGTGGTTGACGGCGCAGGGTATCAACCCCTGAGCAAGTGCATCACAGCAGGCCGTGGTGACAGCGCGCGAGGTCGACGCAGAAGCGATCGAGATTTGCGTTCCACGGTGTGAACCGTGGAATCTGGAAGTGGTCGGTGGTGTTCGACAGGGTACCCCAATCGGTCGCCACCGCCGCCTGAAAACCGGCATCGCGCACCATCTGCGCATGCTCGACGCGGTAGTCAGGTCCCTGTTTGCCGTTGGGATACGCGAACAACGTCAGCTCGCGCTGCAACTTGTCCTCGAGCGCCTGCTTGCCGGCCGTGATCTCGGCGCGTGCCTGCTCAGCCGGCAACGCAGCAAGAATCGGATGGGAAACCGTATGCCCGCCGATCGTCACGCCGGGCGTCGCCGCCATGTCACGCAACTGGTCGGTACGCATCATCAGGTTGTCGGGCAGACTGTCGGCGAGTGCACTGAATCGCGCCACGCGTTCATGTCGCTGTTCGAGTGGCAGGTGCTTCCAGGCCTTGATCAGGCGTGCTGCCGCCTGGCGCCGTGAATCCCAGTCCGAAAGGGTGATCGTACCGATCTCTGCATCAGCACTCTCGTGCTCTCCCGGGGCAAGCACGCGACAGGTTTCGATGATGGAATCGTTCCACATGCGACCGCCGTCGAGGAAACCGCTGGCGATGAAGAAGGTCGCTGGCACGCCATGGCGCTGTAGTATCGGTAGCGCCACCTCATAGTTGTCAGCGTAGCCATCGTCGAACGTCACGCTGAGCGTCCTGCCATGCAATTCACCGCGTTCAGCACGTTGCACGGCGTCGTCCAGCGCGATCATCTCGAACCGTCGCGCCAGTGTCGACATCAGACCATCGAACCACACGGCCGTGGGCTCGCCCGGACTCATCGGGTCCCGTGCTGTCAGCACGCGATGGAAAATCAGGGTGAGATGCGAGCTGCGACGCATGCTCCAGGCAGCCAGGGCACCGATCACGAGCGTCTCCACGACGAAGAGGCGATTGGGACGGACAATGCGAATGTATCCAGTAAACGAGGCGTTTTCACAGCGTATCTGAACGGATCATAGCAACCTCGGGAAGACCTACCGCAACGCGTTCCCGATCCGTACTCAACCGAATTCCTTCTTGATCTGGTCGAGGCTGATGTGACGCACATCCTTGCCCTTGACGAAGTAGATGACGTATTCGGAGATGTTGCAGCAACGGTCGCCGATGCGTTCGAGTGCCCTCGCCGCCCAGATCAGATCCAGAACGCTGGGAATCGAACGCGGGTCTTCCATCATGTACGTCATGCTCTGGCGCATGACACTCTCGTACTCGCGATCGATATTCACGTCTTCATGCGCGACCTGTATCGCCGCCTCGACATCCATGCGCGCGAAGGCATCGAGTGCACGATGTAGCATTTGGCGCACTTGTGTTCCGAGGTGGGCGATCTGACCGAACAGGTTGCGGCCATGGTCTCCGGAAGCCGCGCGGATGGCCATGCGTGCGACACGTTTCGCCTCGTCACCGATACGCTCGAGATCCGCAGTCGTCTTGATCACGGCAAGCACCAGGCGCAGGTCGCTCGCCGTCGGCTGGCGCAACGCCAGGATCTTGGTGCAGCGTTCATCGATGTCCACATCGAAGGCATTGACCTTGTAGTCGTTGGACACGACCGACTCGGCGTTCGCCGATTCGCCACTGTCCAACGCCGTGATACCCATCTCCAGTTGCTGCTCGACGAGTCCGCCCATCGCCAGTACCCGCGAACGGATTTCCTCGAGTTCGCTGTTGAACTGCTGCGAATAGTGATGCTTGAAATCGGAGGTATCCATAGCTTTGGTTTCTCGGTCTGCGCTGGAAATACGAGTCAGGGTAGCAGTGTACACATTGCCCGATGACCTGGAATTTTATCAGTCAATCAGATGGCTCCGCGGAAACCGGCACAGGAACCGGCTGCCCTCGCCCGGGTGGCTGACGATCTCGAGGCCCGCGTGGTGCAGGCGCATGACGTGCTTGACGATCGCCAGACCAAGCCCCGTCCCGCCGCGCTCGCGCGAGCGGCCGGAATCGACGCGGTAGAACCGTTCGGTGATACGCGGGAGGTGTTCCGCTGCGATTCCCTCGCCATCGTCCACGACCTCAATCACTGACGTATCGCCCTGGTCGCTCCAGCGCAACGTCACATGGCCGTCGGCCGGCGTGTGGTGGATGGCGTTGACGACAAGATTGCTGACCGCGCTGTGCAGCTGTTTCACGTCACCGCGTACCTTTCTGTTGGAGCCGACCTCGCAGGTGATCTGCGGCGCATCCGTTCTTACGGCGCGACATTCGTCGGCGATCATGTTCAGCATCTCACCGACATCCACCGTGCCCAGGGAGGGCGGTGTCTGACCTGCCTCGAGACGGGCGAGCAGCAGCAGATCCTCGACGATCTGGCGCATCCGGGATGCCTGTTGCGCCATGAGCTCGAGCGGACGGGCAAGGCGTTCGTCCATGCAGCGCTCGTCGGCCTGCAGATTTTCCACGAACCCGCTGATGACCGTTAGCGGCGTGCGCAGCTCGTGCGAAACGTTGGCAACGAAATCGCGACGCACGCGATCCTG
Organism: Gammaproteobacteria bacterium; assembly: GCA_020445205.1. GTDB lineage: Bacteria > Pseudomonadota > Gammaproteobacteria > Chromatiales > Chromatiaceae > Thiosocius. The sequence continues at coordinate 8,693 of JAGRHA010000120.1, read as the reverse complement.
CTGGAAGCGCGCCGTGATGTCCTGTGCCAACAGCAGCATCTGACCGTCGCCGTAGGGCACAAGGCGCAGTTCGAGCCGGCGGCTGCTGTCACCGGGCGCACTGGTCTCGAGAATCTGGCCGTAGTCGCGCTGTCGCAAAAACGCCGGAAAATCGGGATGCCGCAGCAGGTTCTGCAGCGGCTGACCGATATCCTTGGCTGTCACCAAACCCAGCAGTCGCCTTGCCGCATCGTTGAACCAGCGGATGCGTCCCTGAGCATCGAGCGCCACGGTGCCATCAGGCAGCGCCGACGTCGAAGCGACGTACTCGTCGACCAGACGGTTCAGACGGCGCTCACGTTCCTGTTGCCTCGCGTTCACGCGCGAAATGCGCGAATAGATATCGCCCCACAACCCGAAATGGATTGGGATATCGTCCACCTTGGGCTCACCGAGCCAGCGATTCAGGCGCTGCAGATTGTAGAGATTGCGCAGTGTGTAGAGCGTCAGCGCGAGCAACAACCAAACGGTGGTATTGCCGGTGAGCCAACCGGCAAACAGCGCACCGACCACGAGCAGGACAATACGCCAGAACTCCTCGAGCCAGCCCGCGCGTGGATTCAACTCGGTCGCACCGAGAACCGGTAACCGACACCACGCACCGTCTGTACCAGTTCATCGAGATGATGCGGTTCAAGCGCCTTGCGCAGGCGCCGGATATGCACGTCTACGGTGCGCTCTTCGATATACACGTTGCGCCCCCAGACCAGATCGAGCAATTGCGCGCGCGAATAGACGCGCTCCTGGTGCGTGAGGAAGAAGTGCAGCAACTTGAACTCGGTGGGTCCGATCGAGATCGGATTGTCGTCGGCGAGCACGCGGTGCTGGATCAGGTCCATCTCGAGACGGTTGTCGATCCGGATCAACTCGCTGCCGTCACTGCCGGCGCGGCGCAACACGGCCTTGATGCGGGCGAGCAGTTCGCGTGTCGAGAACGGCTTGGTGACATAGTCGTCGACGCCGGCCTCGAGACCCTGCACTTTGTAACCCTCTTCGTCTCGCGCCGTGAGCATGATGATCGGGATCTCCGATAGCCGCTCGTCGCGTTTCATCCATTTGGCGAATTCGAGACCACTCATGCCGGGCAGCATCCAATCCAGCAGGATCAACGCCGGATCGCGGTCGCTGACCAGCTGCTGCGCCTGGCTGCCGTTGGCCGCTTCGATGACGTCGTAGCCTGCGCCAATCAGGGTTGCCGCGAGCAACTCACGCACGGCCGATTCGTCTTCTACGACGAGGATTCGTGTCATGGCCACATTGATTCTCTCTTTCGCCAAGGTTTCAATCCCGCCGCATTAGAGAGCGTTAATATGACAACAATGTGACGTCGATGCGTCAGCGCAACTGAATACCGGTCAGCCCGGTAACGCGCGCCATCGCGCTACCGGCCGCTGCGCCCAAGCGGCTCGCGAGACGTTCGATCGGGTCGTCCTTGTGCGTGAAATCGACGATTTCCTCGACACCGACGACCTCACGCGCAACATAGCTCGCGTTGCCGAGTGCGTCGGCCAAACCGAGTGCGATGCCGGCGTCACCACTCCAGAACAGTCCGCTGAACAGCGTGTCTTCGTCGCCTTTCAAGCGATCACCCCGCCCGGCTTTCACGGCGTCGATGAAAGTCTCGTGCAGATCCGACAGCAGGCCGTCGACATGGCCGAGATCGAAGTCGCTGAGTGGGCTGAACGGATCGAGGATCCCCTTGTGCGCGCCGGCGGTCAGCAAGCGCCGTTCTATGCCGAGCTTCTGCATCGAGTCGACGAATCCGAAGCCGTTCATGAGCACACCGATCGAGCCAATGACGCTCGATTCGTTGACGTAGATGCGGTCCGCGGCCGAGGCGACGTAGTAGCCGCCGGAAGCACACATATCGCTGACCACCGCGTACAGTGGAATATCGGGATACTTCTCACGTAGGCGCACGATTTCCTTGTAGATATCGCTCGACTGCACCGGCGAGCCGCCCGGCGAATTGATGCGCAGGATCACCGCCTTGGTGCCCTCGTCCTCGAACGCGTCGCGCAAGCCCGTGACCACGTTGTCCGCCGAGGCCTTCTCATCGGCCGCAATCACGCCTTCGAGTTCGACCAGCGCCGTGTGTTCCTTTTCTTTCATGGCCTTGTCCGACCAGTCTGTCGGCAGCACGAGATACAACAAGGTGCCGAGATAGGCGAATGTCAGCAGTTTGAAGAAGATACCCCAGCGGCGGCTGCGCCGGCGTTCGACGAGCGCATCGTTGGCCAGGCGCTCCACCAGGTCCTTGTGCCAATCCGTGTCGCGATCAGATTTCGTTTCCATATCGTTCAGCCTCGTGCGTCGCTCAGACCAGTGGCCGGTTCTTTCAACCACCGGTGCAAATCGTCAAGATTGGTGAAACAGTGGCTCGCACCATTGGCGAGCAGGCGCTCGGCAGCGTGCACGCCGTGCGTCACCCCGACCGAGGCAACACCGGCGTTCGTGGCCATCTGTATATCGTATTCGCTGTCGCCGACCACGATGGCGTATTCGGGTCGCGCGTTGAGATCGGTGAGTATCTCCTCCAGCATTTGTGGATGCGGTTTGGAGAAGGTCTCGTCGGCGCACCGCGTGACGTGAAACAGGTCGCCGAGACCGCTCTCGTCGAGCGCCTTGTCGAGGCCACGCCGGCTCTTGCCCGTGGCCACGGCCAGCAGGTGACCTTCGCGGTGCAGGTCACGCAGCATTTCTTCCGCACCCGCGAACATCGCGGCAGCCTCAACGTCGTCACCGAGCCAGTGTGCGCGATAGGCGTTGGCGATCCGCTCCACGTAGTCGTCGCCCACGCCGAACAGTCGCGCGATCGCCTCGCGCAGACCCAACCCGATCACATCCCTGGCTGCTGCCGCATCCGGGACCGGAACACCCGCATCTGCGGCAGCCCGCTGCATGCAGGTGACGATACGTGCTTCGGAGTCCATCAAGGTGCCGTCCCAATCAAAAACGATCACGTCATAACGTCTGTTCATTCAGTTTTTCCAGTACTGCTTCGAGGTCTGTCGGCAGCGGTGCCGCGATCCGAATACCCCCTTTCACGCCGGGCCACTCGAACCTCAGCGATGCGGCGTGCAGGAACAGGCGGCGCAGACCGAGTTCGCGCATTCGCCGGTTCACCTCTTCATCGCCGTATTTTTCGTCACCCAGTATCGGCGTCGCATTCGCTGCGGCGTGTACGCGGATCTGATGGGTCCGGCCGGTCTCCAACGTCGCCTCGACCAAGCTTGCATCGGCAAATCGGCGCAACACTTCAAACCGGGTTGCAGCCGGTTTGCCCTCGGGATCGACGCGCACCACACGCTCGCCACTCTTCAGCGTGTTCTTGCGCAGCGGCAGGTCACAGCGCCACGCACCCTTGCGGATCCTGCCGTTCAGTAATGCGCTGTAGCGCTTATCGATTCGGCCGTCGCGCTGAAGTTCCTGAAGGCGTACCAGAGCGGCACGCTTTTTGGCCAACAGCAAGCAACCCGAGGTGTCGCGATCGAGCCGGTGTGCGAGTTCGAGGAACGGCGCATTGGGGCGGGCCGAGCGCAGCGTTTCGATGACACCGAACGACAGTCCGCTGCCGCCGTGCACGGCGACGCCGGACGGCTTATTTAGCCCGATAATAAGATCGTCTTCGTAAATAATTGATTTTTCGATAGTATCGATGAGGCCGCGCGGCGCAGTCCCCGCCTCCCGCTCCGCCACGCGCACGGGCGGAACGCGAACCTGGTCACCCGCCCGCAACCGCAGCGAGGGCTTGCAGCGGCCCTTGTTGACCCTGACCTCGCCGGTGCGCAAGACACGGTAGACCCAGCTGCGCGGCACGCCTTTCAGCAGACCGAGCAAGAAATTGTCGAGGCGTTGGCCGTCATTATTGTCGTCAACGGTGACGAGACGTACGCCCGCGGTCGGGGATTCATCGGACATGGTCGCCCGCATTATGCGAAAGTTGATGCATCTGCCTGATAGTCTGATATATTTTGCAGGTCCCGGACTGGCCACGCGGCGCGACGACGCAGCTGACGGACGGCAACGGCCGGGAGACGAATTGCCTGCATCGGCATTTACACCGATGCAATGCGAGCGCGCGAGCATGCAGCGCATGCCTCTTCACTCCGACAAATACGTGTTGTGACGGGTCACGCGGAGGTCAGGCCTAGCCGAATGCTACCTGACCCGATGCAAAGCGCGCCAGATAGAGCTGGCCGATGGTGATCGCCGGGAGCTTCATTCAGTGATGCATGGCGGATCCCCGTGGCCCCCGAAACAAGACAGATTTGCTCCCACCCGGTTGCCGGGTGCGTTTGAACCACCGATACCCGCCTGCAGCGTTCGCGATGCAGGGTCCGCGGTAGCGTGTTCTGCGTATTCGCCGCCGGCGGGACATTAAGGACAATTCAATGAAGCGAATGCTGATCAACGCAACTCAGCCCGAAGAGTTGCGTGTGGCCATCGTCGATGGTCAGAAGCTGTACAACCTCGATATTGAATCTCCCGGTCGGGAGATGAAGAAAGCCAACATCTACAAGGGACGCATCACACGCGTCGAGCCGAGTCTCGAAGCGGCGTTCGTCGATTACGGTGCCGAGCGTCACGGTTTCCTGCCCATGAAGGAGATCGCTCGTGCCTACTTCAGGAGCGAGGCATTCGACGCCGGCAAACGCGCCATCAACGAGCTTCTCAAGGAAGGCCAGGAAGTTATCGTCCAGGTCGAAAAGGAAGAGCGCGGCAACAAGGGGGCGGCGCTGACGACGTTCCTGTCGCTCGCCGGCCGTTATCTCGTGCTGATGCCAAACAATCCGCGCGCCGGTGGCGTCTCGCGCCGCATCGAAGGCCAGGGGCGCTCGGATCTGCGCGAAGCCATGAGCAGCCTCGAAATCCCCGAAGGCATGGGGCTCATCGTGCGCACCGCCGGTGTCGGCAAGAACGCCGAGGAACTGCAATGGGACCTCGATTACCTGCTGCAGCTATGGACCGCGATCGAACAATCCGCCGCCGAGCGCAAGGCACCGTTCCTGATTTACCAGGAAAGCAACGTGATCATCCGCTCGATCCGTGACCACTTGCGTGCGGACATCGGTGAGATCGTCGTCGACCAACCCGAGGTCTACGAGCAGGCGCGCCAGTTCATCGAACAGGTCATGCCGAAATACCTGCGTAAATTGCGCCGCTACGAAGACGAGGTGCCGCTATTTTCGCGGTACCAGATCGAGTCGCAGATCGAATCGGCATTCCGCCGCGAGCTGCGGCTGCCGTCGGGTGGCTCGATCGTCATCGATCACACCGAGGCGCTGACATCGGTCGACATCAACTCAGCGCGCGCGACCAAGGGCGCCGATATCGAAGAAACGGCACTGAACACCAACCTCGAAGCGGCCGACGAGATTGCACGTCAGCTGCGCTTGCGCGACCTCGGCGGATTGTTCGTCATCGATTTCATCGATATGACGCCGTCACGCAACCAGCGCGAAGTGGAGAACCGTCTCAAGGAAGCGATGAAGGAAGATCGCGCACGCGTGCAGATCGGCCGTATATCGCGCTTCGGCCTGCTCGAGATGTCACGCCAGCGACTGCGTCCCTCGCTTGGCGAATCGGCGCACCAGGTCTGTCCGCGCTGTGACGGCCACGGCTTCATCCGCAGCGTCGATTCGCTGGCCCTGTCGATCCTGCGCATCATCGAAGAGGAAGCGCTCAAAGAGAACACCGGCCGCGTCAGCGCACAGTTGCCGATCGAAATCGCGACCTACCTGCTGAACGAAAAGCGGCAGATGATCGCCGACATCGAAAAGCGTCATGACGTCAGCATCATGTTGGTGCCAAACCGCCAACTCGAAACGCCGAAGTACGAGCTCACGCGCGTCCGTCTGCAGGACATGCAAGAAGACGACACACCGAGTCACGCGCAGGAAAAAGAGTACTCGCAGCAGACCATGCCGGCCGTCGAGCGTCCGCAGCAACGCATCGAGCAACCCGCCGTGCGCAATATCGCGCCGTCGACGCCGGCACCCGAGCGTGCAGAGCCAGCCGCCGAGCCGGTGCAGCCGGCTGCGATCGCGCCGGTCGCTGTCGCCACGGCCGAAAGCGGATTCATCAAGCGCTTGTTCAGCAGCATCTTCGCGCCGCGTGACAGCATGATACCGCCCACGGCGGCGGCCATGCCGGCGGCAGGAGATGAATCGACCGAGTCCAAAGAGCCGCCCGCGGAAGGTGACAAGGGCTCGCGGCGCGGCGGCAGCCGCCGCGGTAGCCAGCGCACCGGCGACGCCAAGTCCGGCGACAAGCGCAGCAGCCGCAACCGGCGCTCGAGCAAGGGCGGGCAGGAAGCGAAATCGTCGCAATCGGCGGCGTCGACGCGTGCCGACAAAGCCGGCGCCCAGGACAAGGACAAGGACGACAGCAAGGCGAAAAGCGATGCTGCCGGCACGGCAACGGAGCAGGTTGCCGCTGGCGAGTCGGGTAACGATGCGACGGAAGCGCCCGTGAAGCGCAGCTCGCGGCGCGGTCGCCGCGGCGGTCGCCGTCGTCGCTCTGCTGCGGATAAAGCAAACGGCGCCGCAGTGGAAGGCGGCAATGCTGAAGCAGCAGCCACGCCCGCCAGCGATACCGCGACCGACAGCAAACCTGCCGTGACGCCGGCAGCGGCGCCAGAGGCCGCCAGCGGCACCCCGCGCACGGCGGAACGCGCACGGCCTGCCGAACCACCCGCAGCCGCAGTGGATGGCCCAGCGAAGCCGGCTGCTGCACCTCAGATGCCGGCTGCTGACAAGACCGCAGAACCCGCGGCGAGCCGTGAACCCACCAGTGGCGACAAGCCACCGGCAGCGGCATCGAGCATCGTCAAGGCTGAAAACGCCGCGGCGACGGCCGCCACGCCACTACCGGCAACCGAAAAGCCAGCTACCGAAAAGCCGGCGACGGACAAACCGCCGACCGGCAGTGACGCAGGTAACTGACCGCTGGCGGCGTCACCCGGAAAGGTGACGCCGCCGGATGTCGTTGAGCAACGCCCGCGAAGCCGTCTCGACCAGATCGAACACCCGCTCGAATCCGGACGGCCCGCCGTAATAAGGGTCCGGAACTTCACGCGTACGCATCTCCGGTGCGAAGTCCATGAACAACTGGATCTTTTCCAGGTGTTCCCGCGGGCAGATCTCGCTCAGCGCGAGAAAATTTTCCTGGTCCATGGCGAGTACGTAATCGAACAGCTCGAAATCGGCAACGTCGACGCGGCGCGCGACGAGATCCGACAAATCGACTCCCCGTGTCTTCGCAGTGGCTGCGGCACGTTTGTCCGGTGCACTGCCGACGTGATACGCGTGCGTGCCCGCCGAATCGATCTCGATCTGTCCCGCCAACCCTTCCGACTCAACCATTGCACGAAAAACACCATGCGCGGTGGGCGAGCGGCAGATATTGCCCATGCAAACAAATAGTACCTTAACCATCTGAAACTCTTGTCATAACTTGCTGTTTTAGCGTTACTTGTGTGTATACTTGTGTCCAGCTGAGTCCGGCTACATCTACCCGTATCCAGAGCAAAGGCACACACGGAGGGACACACAAATGGCGCTCACTGATGCCAAAGTCCGAGCCGCCAAATGGGACGGCAAGGATTACTACCTCAACGACGGCAATGGTCTCTACCTCTACGTTCGCAAGGCTTCGAAGCGTTGGATTATACGCCGCAAGCGTAGCGGCAGGATGCGGGTGACCAGTCTCGGAAAGTATCCCGACATCGGCATTAAAGAGGCGCGTAGCACAGCGGCCGTCACCGACAAGAAGCGCCACCCGTCCGCGGTATTGGTTTCCGAGCTTGTCGAGGAGTACCGCGCTATCGTCGAGCGCGACAATAAGCGCCCTCACCTCACCACGGGCTATCTAAGCCGAGGCCTGCCCGCCACTCTTCTCAAGACACGCGTCGCCGACGTAGCCCGCACCGATCTGGTTGTCGCCATCAAGGATTATCCGATTCGCAACGCTGGCCACTCGGGTGAGCGTGCGCGCGACGCCTTCCGTGGTGTCCTCAAGCAACTCTTTGGCCTGGCCGTAGAGCTTGGATACCGAGACGACAACCCTGCGGATCAAATCACATCACGCGTCACCGGCTATCAGCAGGTCGATCGCGCACGCGTGCTGTCCGACAACGAGATAAAACTGCTTTGGCATGATGTCCACCCCAACGCATCCGTGCTCCGTTTCTTGTTGCTGACCGGAGTGCGGAGCGGCGAGATGTGGGCTGGCGCGCCTTGGGCAACTGACGGTCGCATGTGGCACGTCCCCGGCGAGATATCAAAGAACGGCGACGCTCATTGGGTGTATCTCACCGACAGCGCCAAGGCAGAACTCGCACAAGGCGGCCCGGGTAACTCGATGACCGCAGTTCAGTCTTGGACGAGGCGGTGGTGCGAACGTCATGGGGTCGAAGCGCGCTTCACGCCACACGATCTGCGGCGCACGGTTTCGACCAGACTGAATGATGCCGGCGTTGAGCCTTACGTCGTGGAAAAGCTCCTGAACCATCGCATGCAAGGCGTAATGGCCGTCTACAACCGAGCAGAGTATGCCGAGCAACGCATCAAGGCATATGAGCTCTTAGAGCGCCTATTACTGGAGGCGGCCAAGTGAACGTCGACCCCACGGCAGTCTATCGTTTCGTCAAT
>JAGRHA010000119.1 GCA_020445205.1 Gammaproteobacteria bacterium | reverse complement strand
GTATCCGGAAGCCGCGCGCCTCATGGCCCTGTCCGGTGCCGAGCTGTTGCTGTACCCGACCGCCATTGGCTGGGACCCCGGCGACGAGACTGCTGAACGTGAACGCCAGCGCGAAGCCTGGCTGACCGTACAACGTGGCCATGCCGTCGCAAACGGCCTGCCGGTGCTCAGCTGTAATCGCATAGGCTTTGAAGCTGCGCCTCGCGCCGACGATCACGGCATTCAGTTCTGGGGTTCATCGTTCGTCTGCGGCCCGCAGGGCGAATGGCTCGCGCGCGCCGGTGACAGCGCCGAAACCCTGATCTGCAACGTCGATCTGCAGCGCAGCGAGCAGGTTCGACGGATCTGGCCGTTCCTACGCGACCGCCGGATCGATGCCTACGCCGACTTGTTACGTCGCTTCATCGACTGAGGTTTGATGCGAAGATACATAAGAAAAGCTTTGTAATTGGCGGTATTGCAAGGCTATTAATGCTTTTTGATAGCCATTTCCGAGGCGCAGGCCGGGACCCGCGCAAATCGACAAGCGCGCCATTGTTGACGCTCAGACTCGGGTATTTATACTCCGGGCGGTACCAAATCAGGAGTTTCTAATGGACGCCGCCCAGTCTGCCGGACATACCGAACTGCAACAGACGATGTTCTCGATCATCCAGCGCATCGCCACCGGACCCGACCTGTCGAAGAACATCTCCACGGAGGAGGCGCGCCTGGGGATGCAGGGCGTGCTGTCGGGCGACATCGATCCGGTGCGCGCCGGCATCTTTCTGATCGCGCTGCGTATGAAGCGCGAAACGGCCGAAGAAAACCGTGGTGTGCTACAAGCCATCCTCGACGCACGCGAGTCGGTGACCGCGCCCGTCGACGAGGTCGTGGATATTGCCGACCCCTACGACGGTTACAACCGCACGATCCCTGCATCGCCGTTCCTCGCGCCGCTGCTGGCCGAGTGTGGCGTGGCGGCATTCAGCCATGGCCTCGATGCCGTCGGGCCCAAGTACGGCGTGACACACCGCCATGTGCTCGCGGCCGCGGGCATCGACGTCGATCTGAACCCCACACAGGCGGCGGCGCGTCTTGCTGACGCAACCCTCGGGTGGGCGTATGTCGACCAGGCGCGCTTCGCGCCCGGCCTGCATGACCTGATCGAGTTGCGCCAGCGCATGATCAAACGCTCTGTGATCACCACGGTCGAAGTGCTGGCGAAGCCGATCAGCGGCCGGCTGAAGACGCATTTCGTGACCGGTTACGTCCACAAGCCCTACCCGCCCGTGTACGCCGACCTGGCGCGTCATACCGGATTCGACTCCGCCATGCTCATCCGCGGCGTCGAGGGTGGTGTGATCCCGTCGTTGCGCCAGGCCGGGAAATATTTCGCTTATACCGACGGCGGGCAGGAAATCGGCGTCGACATCGACCCCTCGATGCTCGGCATCGAGCAGGAATCCCGCGCTGTGCCGATTCCCAACGACGTACCGCAGTCGGCGCGTGGCGAAGGCTCGGTCACGCTCACCGATGTTCAGGCCGCCGCACGCAAAGCAGCCGACTTCGGTATGGCGGCGCTGGCCGGCGAGAAGGGCCCGACCTACGACTCACTCGTCTATTCGGGTGCGCTGGTGCTGACCCATCTCGGCAAGGCCCGCACCATCGCGGATGCCGGCGAACTGTTGCGTTCGACACTCGACAGCGGCCGCGCGGCCAGCCGGGTGCGCTGAGCGTGACGTCGACGTGGTCCGCGATCGCGGAAGTCGATGAGCTCGACACCGACGAGATGAAGGCTTTTGAACTCGACGGCCGGCGCCTGTTGCTGGTACGCACCGCCGAGCGCTTCTATGTTGTCGACGAGATGTGCAGTCACGAGGATTACTCGCTGGCCCTCGGATGCATCAAGGGCCAGCGTATCAAGTGCTCATTGCATGGCAGTTACTTCGATCTCGATAGCGGCGAAGCGCTCGACGAACCGGCGGACGAACCGATCTGCACGTACCGCGTGAAAGTCGAGAACGACCGCGTCTACACCACGCTCGACGCCTGACGAGCATGCGGCAGCCACGCCGTCACTGCAGCGTATCGAGCCAGCCGACGACTGCCTCGAGCAGTGCGTCGCCGCGATCGACGAAGTAGTGGTCACTGTCAGCGACGACACGTTGTACGCTCAGCGGGTTACCCGCCGCCGCGATCGCCGCACGTCGTAACGGGGCGAGGCGCTTGACGGCCGGGTAATCGCGTTCGCCGTAAACATCGAGAACCGGCTGCGGCATGCGCGCGAGGGCGAAAGGTTCGCGCATGGGTTGACCATAGTCGGTGGCACCCATGCCGATGCCGACATAGGCATCGAAACGCGAAAGCGCGTCGGCACTGCGCTGCAGGATCCAATGTTGTGCCATATGTGACCCGCAACTGTGCGCAAGCAGAACCACCTTGCCTGCCGTGCGCTCACGCGCCAGCTCGAGTGCCAGCTCGATACGCGGCTCTGCAGCACGGAAGGTGGGGAAATAGTCGTTGTAACTGGCGTCTTTCTCCAGCACCGGCAGCTGGATCGCCAGCGTGTTCCAGCCGTATCGCGTCAGGCCAACGCGTAGAGGGTGCGTCACGTTGGCCCAGTCCGGATGCAATCCGCGACCATGCAGTATCACGACCGTACCCTTGGCGGGCGAGATCTCGGACTCGGTTTGGATGGTCAAGAACCGGTGCCCGGTACCGTCGTCGAGGAAGTCTGCTTCGCCATCGAGGATCACGTCCTCGATCTCGTCGGCCATGCGCTGCTCGCGTGCCAGGTCCGGCACACCGGCCGCGACCTCCGCGGAAAACACCCAGACGATGGCCGCAATCAGGCGTGCGGTAACCGGCATAATCCGCCGCTTCCCACTCGGCAGATTCGCCCTCCACACGGCCGGCGACACCCCACCGGCCGGGCGTGTTTTGACCGGGAATGTCGGACCGTTCTCTTTTTCTTTTTCAATCATGGTATTAGTGATTCTCCCTACTTGGGAAGAAGGGTCATCGCAGGTTATAGTCGCGGGCCAGAAAAATAACGAATTTCATCAAGTTTCGCGCCCAGCGACCGAAAAAGAATTAAAGGCCAGATCGCGCACCCGCGCTGAGGTTTGCCGGGGCCCTTAGGAGGAATTCATGGCAATGCGTTTCGTATTTGCGGTTTTTATCGCAATGGCACTGACCATTACCTGGCAAACTGCTGTCCTGGCTGATATTTCAGGCGTGGTACCCATGAAGTGCGCGGACGATGCGGGAAAACCTGATACGAAGGGTGATAAGAAGGCATCGGGAGCCGACGAACCCGAATGTGAATGACCCCCGCAGTGTGCCGGCCTCGACGCGTCCGGCCGGAACCATAACAACAAGAACGACTCACAATAACTTTGACGACAGAGGAAAGCGCGGATGAAGACCACCCTGCAGGCGGCCGTTGTCGCCGTTCTTGGCGTTTTGTGTATCGATAATGCGATCGCGGATGATCTCGCCGTCGGCATCACGCGCTCGATGGCCAAGTTCGAAGGCGTCATCAATGGCGAGAAAGTCACTGTGATGCGCAATCAGGATCAGTCGGCAACAGTTAATCCGGCATTCGCCAAGACGTCGCGCAAATGCCCGCCTTTTTGCATCCAGCCGGCTTCACTCGGCGCCGGTGTGGAGACGATCGGCGAACTGGAGCTCATCGAATACCTGGAAAAAATGGCCGCGGGCAACAAAGACGTTCTGCTGATCGACTCGCGGACTCCGGACTGGGTCGCGCGTGGCACGATTCCCGGCGCCATCAACCTGCCGTGGACCAAGCTCAACCCGTCCAAGGGCGCTGATCCGTTGTCAATCGGCGAGATCTTCACCGGCAAGTTCGGTGTCAAAGAACTCGAAGGCCTGTGGGATTTCTCCGACGCCAAGACCCTGGTGATGTTCTGCAATGGCATGTGGTGCGGGCAATCACCGACCAATATCCGTACGCTGCTGCGCTTCGGCTATCCCGCTGAAAAACTCAAGTGGTACCGTGGCGGCATGCAGGACTGGGAAATCCTCGGCCTGAGCACGGTCAAGCCGTAAGCCAGGATTGCCACCGCGCGGCTAAAAATCGACGCGGATTTCTGCGTCGATTGTGCCCAATGTTCTTCGCGATCGTCTTTCCGTGGCCAACGTCATTGCGGACGAGCACGCCTTTGAACATCCGCCCGTGAGGCGGCGCACACCGCTGATCGACCGCGGCGCCCACGGCACGGATCAGAAGTACCGGGTCAGCTTGAGTTCCACGTAGTCGTCGCGCCGCAAGCCGTACAGCGTGTCCTGCCGATCGACAGCAGCCCACGCCCGAGCCTGCAGGCCCACCTTGATGTCATTGCCGATCCGCCGGCTCGCTTCGACGTTGATGAAGCGCGAACCGTTGTTCCAGTCGCTGACCACGCCGGCCAGGAGTTCCGTGCCGTCGACATCGTTGGCAACCCAACGCACTCCCAAAAACGCATCGCGGTTGAATGGCGAGGTCGCGGCCTCGCCGCGCTCGTCCCACATCACTTCCGCGAGCACACCGATATCGCTGCTGCTGTCCGCCACGCCGTAGAAGGTGTACTCGACGCCGCCGGTCGCGGCAATGAAATCGTCCTCGGCATCGCTGCGCGTGAGCGCCTCGAGTTTCCACAGCCAACTGTCCACCACGCCCTGCAAGTCCATACTCGTCTGACGGATCACGTCGTAACGCGGTTTCAGGACCAGTTCGCCGTCGCCGTCGAAACCTGGCAGCAGGCGTGGTTCGCGACCGGTGCCGCGAAAATGCGCGATACCGAGATCCCAATCACCGAGATTTTTTGACCAACGTAGTGCGACATCGACGTGGTGGCGCCCCTGGTCGCTCGAATACGATGACAACTCGTCGGCGATCCGCGGTTGGGTGCGCGGGCGACCCTGTTTGCCGGGATACTCTCGCTCGCGGAACCAGGGCAGTAGAAACAGATCGATCGTACCGAGATCCGTCTCACGTGACAGCTTGAGCATAGGCTGACCCAGCTTCTGCTCGCCATCGGGGTTCTCCAGCACGTCCGTCTGGTTGATGATGTCGACGAGGTGGTAAACCTCGGTGACACCCCAGAACACCTTGTCGACGCCGAGACGCACTTCGAAGCCGCGATCGTGGAATGTCCATACGGCTTCACGCAGATCGGCGTGCGTGCGCTTGTCGTCATGCTGATCGACGCGCACGAATGGGCGCACGGTCAGTGCATGCCGACCGTCATCCCACGCATTGTGATATTCGACCTCGGCGCTCAGGGACAGATTCGCGCCATGCTGCCGCGTGTCGACCGGCGACTCGGTGAACGCGCGCAACTCGGCAGACACCTCCGCGCGCCATTCCTGCGATGCTGCGTGCGAGGCGACCGCCGACAGCATCGCCGCTGCCATCAGCAGCCAGCGTGTCATTTTGCGCGCTTGAGGCTGTTCTTGGTGAAATCGGAATCCGCGAGGCCAACCCGAAACTCGTAGGTTTTCCAGGTCAGCAAGGTGCTCTTGCCGGTCTGGTGATTTTCCATGTACATGCGTTCGGCGCGCCAATACTGATCGAGGTATTGCTGATAGTCACTGAAGACCAGTGTCTTGAGCAGGCTGTCTTTGCGGTCGTAGAACTCGATCTTCAGTGGCCGGTACTCGGCCTTGTCGATCCAAACCCACTGTCGCTTGTAACCGGAGTTCTCGTCGACCGGATCGCGCTCGATAACGAAGGTGGATTGACCATCGATCTCGTCATCTTTGACATAGCGATACGTGTACTTCTCAATCTCCTGCGAGGCGAGATCCTCGTAGGCAAATTCGCTGCCCATGAACGGCCCCGATTTGTTGCTCGACGCGATACGTTTCACGCGCTTGAGTGCCGGCAGATAGAGCCATTGGTCGTCGTCACCGGTCTTGTGCGAATAGGTGAGCAATGCCGTGCCCTGCACATCGCGTGGCTCGTCGAAAATGATCAATGTTTTATCACCATCATTCTCAACTTCTATGGACTGACTGCGCATGATCCGACTGCTTTCCTCGCCATGCCGATTGCGCAACAACATCGTGAGTTCAGCGCGGAAATCGTGGAAACCCGTGTCACGGCGATCGGCTTCGACGGCGATCGCCAATCCCTTATCGGCGTCACTCTCGGCAACCACCACACCCGTCAGCGACAACGCAAAGGCGAAGCACAATCCAATCTCAGTCCGCATTTCGGATTCCCCCAAACTTCATCAACAAAGGCGGCAAGAACACAAAGTCCGCGAGCAAGGCGATGGCGATCGTGATGGCCGTCAGCAAGCCCATTCCGGCGTTTAGTTCGAATGTCGACAACGCCAATACGCCGAAGCCCACCACGAGCACCGCCGACGTCACCCATAACGCCGTCCCCACCGTCGAAAACGCATAGCGCACGGCATCTTCGGGGCTCAGCCCTTGCTCGCGCTGTGCCCGCACGTACTTGCTCAGAAAATGTACCGTGTCATCGACCACGATCCCAATCGTGACCCCCGCGACGACCGACAGTGCGAGACCGACCTGCCCCACCAGAACACCCCACAAGCCAAACGCCATGCCGATCGGCACCAGGTTGGGGATCACGCTCAGCAGGCCGATGCGCACGGAACGCAATGCCACCAGCAGAATGGCCGAGATCAGTATCAAGGCGAGCGTCGATCCCTCGAGCATCGAGCGAATGTTGCGATGACCGATGTGCGCGAACATGATGGCCGAACTGGCACCGTCGACATGCATCGAAGGCGGTGTGTTCGCCGCGAGCCATTGCTGTGCCCGCTGTTCGAGCGCCAGCAACTGCTCCGTGGACACCGTACGCAAAGTCACCGTCAATCGCGTCGCATCGCGCGCGACATTGATCTGGTTGTTGAGGTCGAGGCCGAACGGCAGCGAAAACTCGTACAGCAGCAGGTACTGGGCCGACAGATCGTTTTCGTCCGGCAGGCGATACCACGCGGGATCGTCGCCGTGCATATTCTTGTTCAGGCGCTTCATGATGTCGGTGATGGAATTCACGTGCAGCACTTCGGGTTGTGCGCGGTACCAGTCGGCGAATGCTTCGACGTGGCGCAGGAACACCGGGTCGGAAATCTTCTTGCCATCACCGGCCGGCAACGAATACTCGATCAGGTAGATGCCGGTGAGATTGTCGCTGGCAAACTCGGTATTGATGCGGAACGGAATCTCTTCATCGAAATACTCGACGAATACGTCGTTGAGTTGATTGCGCGGCAGCTGCGCGATCAGCAACACCACCAACGCTGCCATCGACCACAGCAAGGGGTTGCGGTAGCGGATGACGAATTCGGCGAATGCCGCCATGCGCACCTGCCCTTCGGCTGGGCCGCGCACCACCCGCAAAGGCAACACCAGCATCAGGCTTGGCAGGAAGATCACGGACAGGAAGAATGCGATCACGACCCCCATCGCCGACATGTTGCCGAGGTCCCTGAACGGCGGCGCATCGCTGAAGTTCAGGCTGAGAAATCCGATCGCTGTCGTTAGTGAGGTCAGGAATACCGGCGCCAGGTTGATCCTGAGACTCTCCTTCATGGCCGCGACGCGCTCGAGGCCACGACGCATGCCCTGCAGGAAGATCACGAGTATGTGAACGCAATCAGCCACTGCGAGTGTCATCACGATCACAGGTACGCTGGTCGTCGGTGGGCTCATGCGCAGCCCCAGCCAACCCGTAATGCCCATGGTGCCGATGATCGTCAGCACGATCACGGCAGCCGTGGTGATGGTGCCGGCGACGCTGCGTAGCATCATGCCGATGAACACCAGCACCAGCAGCAACATCAACGGATAGAGGGTCTGCATGTCCTGCTGCGAAGCCTCGGGAAATGCCGCATTCATGACGACCATGCCCGTCAGGTAGACATCGACGTCGGGATCACGCTGGCGCACGCGCTCGGCCAGGTCATAGGCGAAACGTGCCGCCTCCGGCACTTCGGTCAATTTCTTCCCCGGCAGTTGCACGGTGATGTTCACCCCGGCAACGTGCGCGCTCGGCGACACCAGGCGGTTGCGCAGCAGCGGCTCATTGACCGCGACCTGCTCCGCGGCAGCCAACTGCTCCGCGTCCAGCGATTCGGCGTCCTTGATCAGATCCCGTACCAGCAGGTCGTCACCATCGGCGCTCGTGTGCTGGAAATTGCTCAGTGAATCGACGCGTATCGAATAGGGAATCTGCCACGCTTCCTTGGTGAGCCACTCGATCGTCGCCAGGGTGCTGGGTTTGAACACCTTGCCATCCCTGGGTGCGATCACGAACAGGATGTTGTCGTTCTTGGTGTAGGTGTTCTGCAGCGCCTCGAACGCCTGCAGCTGAGGGTTGTCGGCACTGAAAAACATACGGTAGTCGTTGCTGAAGGTCAGGAAACGAATACCGGATCCGAGCAGCGCCACGCCGAGCAAAACCGCGGTCACCACCCACCAGGGGTGTCTCAACAATTGCTGAAAAAACCGTTCAGCCATCGGGCCGGACCCTCCGTGGATCACAGGGATAGTGGGAACCGGCCGTACCGGCCGATTCGTGCAGACGGCATTGTGCCGTCGTACGCGACAGATTGCAGCCCTGGCCGCATGCGCCTGCGTTTCCACCTGCCCTTTGTTGACGTGGCGTCCGTCACACCCAGCGGCAGTGCATCCGATCGACAACCGATGCGCATGAATCGAGCGGCCCGATTGTGAGAAAATGCCGGCCCATTTACCGAACCCTATCCGTAGTGAAATCTGCCGTACCGCCTCTTCCGACTCCGGCTCACCCCGAAATCCGCTGGGGCCACTGCATTGGCGCCGCCACCGGGCTCGCCGTCGCGCGCGTCGTCGAGACAGCGAGTGCGCCGCTGCTGGTCGTCACGCAGGACGTACAGTCCGCAGCACGCCTGATCGAGGAGATCCGCTTCTTCCTCGCCGACGACGCCGTACCGGTACTCGGGTTTTCCGACTGGGAAACCCTGCCATACGACATTTTTTCACCACTGCCGGAGCTCGTCTCGCAACGCCTGCTGACCCTGCACCGGCTGCGCAAGCTGCGCCGCGGCACCGTCGTGGTACCGGTATCGACCCTGATGCAGCGCCTGCTGCCCGCCGCGTTTCTGGACGCCAACAGCCTGCTGTTCGGAGTCGGTGAGCGGCTCGATCTCGACGCATTCCGCCAGCGGCTGGAGGCCGCCGGTTACCAATGTGTGTCACAGGTCATCGCGCACGGTGAATTCGCCGTGCGCGGTTCGCTCATCGATCTCTACCCAATGGGCAGCGAGGTACCGTACCGCATCGACTTGCTGGATGATGAAGTCGACTCGATTCGCATTTTCGATCCGGAGACGCAGCGCACCACCGAAAAGATCGATCGCATCTCGCTACTGCCGGCACGTGAGTTTCCGGTCGACGAAGCAGCGATCACGCGCTTTCGTTCCGCCTACCGCGAGCAGATCGAGGGCGACCCACAACGCAGTTTGATCTATCAAGGCGTCAGCAACGGCCAGATGCCCGGCGGCATCGAATACTATCTGCCGCTGTTCCACGACAGCACGTCGACGCTGTTCGACTATCTGCCCCGCGAGACGACGCTGATCCTGGACCAGCGTGTTGCCGACGAGGCGGTGCACTTCTTCGACGGCGTGAGCGAACGCTACGAACAACGCCGCTACGATATCGAACGTCCGCTGCTGCAGCCGGACCGCCTCTACCTGTCGCCGCAAACACTGCACGAACAGCTCGCGCAGCGCACGCGCGTCCACTGTGCATCCGGCAGCTTCGACGCGGGTCCCGGGTCGGCAGCCGGTACCGAGCTGCCGGTCAGGATGTTGCCGCCACTCGGCATCCAGGCCAAGGCCGCAGATCCGGCTCGCGCCCTCAAGACCTTGCTCGCCGAGAACCACGGCCGTGCCCTGTTCGTCGCCGAGACCGCCGGGCGGCGCGAGGCACTGCTCGACACCTTGCGCGGTTTCGACATCCGGCCGCGGCAGTTTGCCGACTGGCACACGTTCGCTGCCGCCGCAGATCCCCTGGGCATTACCGTGGCGCCGCTCGAGGCTGGGTTGTGGCTGAGCGAAGACGGCATACTCGTCATTCCAGAGGCCCTGCTGCTCGGTGAGCGCGTACGCCAGCGTCGCCGCCGCAAAGGCCCGGATGCCGACCAGGTGGTCCGCAATCTCGCCGAACTCGCCGTCGGTGCGCCGGTGGTCCACGAAGATCACGGTGTGGGGCGCTTCCTCGGCCTGCAGACGTTGGACGTCGGCGGCCAGACCAGCGAGTTCCTGACGTTGGAATATGCACGAGGTGACAAACTCTACGTACCGGTTTCCTCGCTGAATCTGATCAGCCGCTACACCGGGGCCTCACCGGAAACCGCACCGCTGCATCGCCTCGGCAGTGATCAGTGGGAAAAAGCGCGCAAACGTGCCGCGGAACGGGTACACGACGTCGCTGCAGAACTACTCGACATCTATGCCCGACGTGAGGCACGCCAAGGCAATGCGCTACCTGCGCCAGGCGAGGAATACCGTAAGTTCGCGGCCGATTTCGAGTTTGAAGAGACACCCGACCAGCAGCAGGCCATCGACGCCATCGTCGCAGACATGACCGCGCCGCGGCCCATGGATCGCGTCGTGTGCGGCGATGTCGGCTTCGGCAAAACCGAGGTCGCGATGCGTGCCGCCTTCATCGCCGCAAATGCCGGCAAGCAGGTGGCCGTCCTCGTGCCGACCACGCTGCTCGCGCAACAGCATTACCAGAATTTCGCCGACCGCTTCGCCGACTGGCCGATCAAGGTCGAGAGCCTCTCGCGTTTCCGCTCGACCAAAGAGGTGAACCAGGTCGTCAAGGGTCTGCAAGACGGCCGGATCGATGTCGTTGTCGGCACCCATAAACTGCTCGGCGAACAGATCAAGTTCCGCGACCTCGGCCTCGTGATCATCGATGAGGAACATCGTTTCGGCGTGCGCCACAAGGAACGCCTGAAGGCCATGCGTGCGGAAGTGGATATCCTGACACTCACGGCCACGCCGATACCGCGCACATTGAACATGGCGATGTCGGGGTTGCGTGACCTGTCGATCATCGCCACGCCGCCCGCGGCGCGGCATCCGATCAAGACCTTCGTCAGCCAGTGGAACGACGTGCTGATCCGCGAGGCGTGTCAACGTGAAATAAACCGCGGTGGCCAGGTCTACCTGTTGCACAACGAAGTATCGAGCATCGCGAAGACCGCAACGAAGGTTGCGGAGCTGGTCCCCGGTGCACGTGTCGAGTTCGCCCATGGTCAGATGCGCGAACGTGAACTCGAACGCATCATGCGCGATTTCTACCACCAGCGGTTCAATATCCTCGTATGCACCACGATCGTCGAGAGCGGCATCGACGTACCGAGCGCCAACACCATCATCATCGATCGTGCCGACAAGCTCGGCCTGGCGCAGCTGCACCAGCTGCGCGGTCGCGTCGGTCGCTCCCATCACCGTGCCTACGCCTACCTCATTGCACCGCCGCCCAAGGCCATGACCGCCGATGCACGCAAGCGGCTCGAAGCGATCGAGGCCCTCGAGGAGCTCGGTGCGGGCTTCACGCTGGCCACCCACGATCTCGAGATCCGTGGTGCCGGCGAGTTGCTTGGCGACGAGCAGAGCGGCCAGATCCATGAGATCGGATTCACCCTGTACACCGAGATGCTCGAGCAGGCCGTGCAGGCGATACGTGCCGGCCGTCAACCCGAACTCGACCGCCCTCTCGATCACGGCACCGAGGTCGACCTGCACATTCCTGCGCTGCTGCCGAGCGACTACCTGCCCGATGTCCACATACGCCTGATCCAGTACAAGCGCATCGCGTCGGCCGCGACCGTCGACGACCTGCGCGAACTCAAGGTCGAGATGATCGATCGTTTCGGTTTGCTCCCCGATGCCGCGAAGAGTCTGTTCGACATCACCGAATTGAAGCTGCACGCGGCGCCCTTCGGCATCCGCAAGATCGAGGCCGGCCCGGAGGGCGGCAAGATTCACTTCGACGCCGATCCCAAATTCGACCCGCTGCGCCTGATCACCCTGATCCAGACCCAGCCGAAGGCCTTCAAGCTCGACGGGTCGACACGGCTACGCTTCTTCGCCGATTTGAGCGAACCCAGCGAGCGCGTCGAACAGGTGCGCGGCATACTTGACCAATTGCTCGGTATACAGTGAAGTGCCAACGTTATGAATCAGCCGAGAATCGCCACCCTTCTTTTCGCCCTCGTCGTCCTCAGCACGACGATGATGTCATCGGCGTGGGCCGCCGAAGCGTATCGCTTCGAGATGGTCATCTTCGAGCGCCCCGGCGGCACCGGTGGCGGCGAGCAATGGCCGGATCAGCAGGAACCACCCGACAACAGCAAGGCGGTGGGCAGCCTCGACGCGCTGAGCGTGGGCAGCCGTGCACTCGGCCCCGTGGCTTACACGCTGAATAAACGCGGCCTCCCCGTACTCGAGCATCTGGCATGGCGCCAGGTGCCGCGCGGGCGCGGTAGCGAGGCATGGTACACCGTCGGTTCGGGGCGGCTGTCGGGCCTCGTACGCATTACGCGCGGACGTTATCTGCATTTCGACGCCGACCTCTATTTGCGCGATCCGGGATCGGCAAACGTTCGTCGGGTCCACCTTTATCGCCGGATGCGCAGCGACGAATTGCACTACGTCGATCATCCCCTGCTCGGTATCGTCATCCGCGCCGACAGGCTGCAGCCGCGCAACGAGCCCGACAGTGCCGACGCGGCCGCAGGTGAACCCAAGCCCGTGCAACCGGCCGGCGACGAATAGCACAGCGCGTTCGCACGCCTCCCGCGACTGACTCCGCACCGTTAACTGCCTGACATCGCATCGTCAAACAACGACGCCACACTGCGCTCCCGTCAACCAGACGCCGCGATGGAAGCTACGATGATCCGCACGAATCACCTGATCGAATTTGCAAAGGGTGCCGCCCTGCTTGCCATGCTCGCACTCGTGGTGTGGACGATGCCTGAGCGCGAACCGACCGACATCTCCAGCGACGCCGAAGCGTTGCCGAGTGCACCGATGATCGCGCATCAGAGTCGGGGCTGACATTGTCCGATCAGCTATCGAACGAGCTGGCGTTACGCGTAGGATCCATGGCGCTACCGATAGGTGACGCGCAATCAAGCGCGCAACCTATCACGTCGATGCCATTCGTAGCGGCCCATACTTACTGACCACTGCGCCCTCGAGACCGAGGCCCGTAGCGATGGTAACCGTGCGGCGGCTGTCTAACGCTTATGCGGGCGAAACAACAGCGTTGTGGCGATGCCGGTAAAGCCGACGATGAAACCGAGAGGCACGATGCCGAGAAAGAGCTTCGCCAGCTCATCCTTGCCGGCAAACATGGTCGCGAATCCGACGGCGAGTCCGAGTACCGTGAGGATCCCGCCTGCC
>JAGRHA010000015.1 GCA_020445205.1 Gammaproteobacteria bacterium | reverse complement strand
GGAGTGGATATTCGCCAGCGTGTTGCCGACGTTTTCGGTATCGACGACCACACCCTCGACGACGTGCACCAGCTGACCCATCTTACCGGCCGATTGATTGATCTCCTGATAGATGGTGTTGAGCTTCTGTCCAATCTCGCGTGTGGCACTCGATGTCTTGCTGGCGAGTTGCCGCACCTCATCTGCCACCACCGCGAAGCCACGGCCGTGTTCACCCGCGCGCGCAGCCTCGATCGCTGCATTCAGGGCCAACAGGTTTGTCTGCTCCGCCACCTGGTCGATGATCTGGGTGATGCCCTGAATCTCTTCCGACCGCGTCTGCAGTTCCAGCAGCGAAGCGGCGCTCTGCTCTGTCTGTTCGCGTACGCTGTGGATGCGCTGTATGGTGTCTTGCACCGATTTCTGGCTGGTACTGCTCGCATCACGTGTGGCGCGAGCAGCCGCTTCCGCCTGGTCAGCGCTACGCGCGACCTCCTGGGTCGTATGTGCGATCTTCTGCGATGTCGCACCGATGCAGCGCGTATGTTCGATCTGCTCGGCGAGACTGCCTTTCAGCGTTTCTGCGGAGAACGACAGTTTCGCCGAGGCAATGGCGAGTGAGCCGCCGCGTTCCGCAATCGTACGCGCAATGGCTTTCAACGCCGACTGCATCCCCGACACCGCGTCGGCCAGTGCCAGCAACAACGGATGCCTGAGGCCGACGTTCTTCAGGTCGCCCTGATAGATGCCACCGTTTTTGCCGCTTTCCGCGATCTCCCTGACCATGCGTTCCAGTGGACGCTGGAGAAGGAAATAGGTCAGCAGCCCTCCCGGCACCATCGCGGCCATGCCCGTGAGCGCGGCAAGCAGCCACGTGGGGACAATGTCGGTCAGCGCAAGTTGGACCAGGACGGCGGCGGCCACGCCGAACACCAGGGTGGCGGAATACATGAGGAATTGCATTCAGAAGTACCGTTTCGTAAGCACGTCAGAAGGGCATAGCGGCCGCATAGGCCGTCAGCTGAGCCGATTGGCTACCTGGGTTCACCGTTAACACCGATACGGGAATTCAATGCCTGAATTGTCGACACAGCGCCCTCGCCACGCGGGTACGGCACCGCGGACAGACGGCGCCTGCTCACACCCCGTCGATGGCCGCCGAAACCCGGTCGACCCGCAGCAAGCAACATCGAAGGGACGGTCACGGTTTGCCACGCGCGCCACGCCATGCGAGCGTAAAGCGCGGGTGCGGCGGCATTTCGTCCGCCGGCGATGCCATGCGGAACAATCGATGCGCTTTCTGTGTGACGAGATGTTGAAGCGGCTCGGTCAGTGGCTGCGGGTGGCCGGCCACGACGTCACGATCATGCCCGACGGGACGCCCGACGCGCTCATCCTACAGCGCGCCGAGGAGGAGGATCGATGGTTGTTGAGCAGTGACCGCCGACTCGCGGCGCATCGTCTGGCACGTGGTCGGCTGGTGCTGCTCGACTGTCAGGGCATCGACGCCTGTGCACACGAACTCGCGCGCAGGCTGGATATCGACTGGCTCTATCGGCCGTTCACGCGCTGCATGAGGTGCAACACACCGCTGCGTGATGCGACACCCCACGAGATGCAGGACGTGCCAGCGGGTGTCCGCGCGCAGGTGTGCGACGTACGCTTCTGCCCCAGTTGCCGACAGCTGTACTGGAACGGCAGCCATGTGGATGACATGCGCCGACGCCTGCAGCAATGGAATGCCCGCAGGCAGGGTCCTGCGTGAGCCTCGATCAGCGCTTGCGGAAACGCAGAAAGAACTGTGTCCGCATGAAATCACGCCGCTCGACGAGCTCGAATCCCGCGGCTTCGATCTCCGCCGTGACCTGTGCCGCACCGGCCCGGACGTGACGGATGACCCAGGGGTTGCTGACGCCCGGCTCACGTTCGAAATCGATCACGACGAGTTCGCCGCCCGGCGCGAGTGCGGCGCGGATGCTGTCGAGCATCGCCTGCGGATACTCGAAATGATAGTACG
>JAGRHA010000118.1 GCA_020445205.1 Gammaproteobacteria bacterium | reverse complement strand
TGTTGCGGCCGCCGCTTCGTGACGCAGCGTTTGCATGAGTCGGGAGTCAGTGATGCAGAACGAGAATCGTGTGCGTCGGGAGGCGGGGCGAAGGCCGTATGCCTTACAGCGCGCGGGCGCCGCTCGCCGCCGCCGGGCTGTCGGCGTGATCGCCGTGCTGTGCTGTCTCGGCCTCACCCCCACCTGGGCCGCCAAATGCCTTTTCGTCTCCTCTTACCACCCGGGCTACGCCTGGGCAGACGGCGTCGAGCGTGGGCTGAGGCGGGTACTGGACGGACGTTGCGAACTCCGCCAGTTCGACATGGATAGCAAGCGCCACAAGAGTGACGTCGAAAAACGTGCCAGTGCACGTGCCGCCAAATCATTGATTGACGAATGGAAACCAGACGTCGTGATCACCGCGGACGACAATGCCGCGCGTTACCTCATCCAGGATTTCTATCGCGATCACCGTCTGCCCTTCGTTTTCTGCGGCGTCAACTGGACGGTTGCCGAATACGGCTTTCCGTACAGCAATGTCACGGGCATGATCGAGATCGCCCCGATCCGCCCACTGCTGGCGCGCGTCAAAGCGATCTTCCCGGCGGCGTCGAGGGTCATCTACATCGGCGCCAACACGTTGACAGAAAAGAAGAATCTGGCGCGTTTCCAGCAAGCAGCCGTGGCCGAGGGGCTGGAGCTCGACGCCCGGCTCGTGGACACGGCGGACGAATGGTTGGCGGCCTATCGCCGGGCGCAGGAATACGACTACATCATCATGGGCAGCAATTCCGGCATCCGGCAGTGGGACGATCGCGCGGTAGCCGAAGCGATTGTGCCGATGACGCGCCGGCTCAGTGTGACCAACCACGGCTGGATGATGCCGTACAGCATGCTCGGTTACACGAAAGTACCCGAAGAGCAAGGTGAGTGGGCCGCGGAGGCGGCATTGCGCATCATTGCCGGCACGCGGCCGGCCGACATCCCGATCGTGCCCAACCACAAGTGGAACATCTGGACCAACACGCGGTTGCTCGAAGCCGCCGACATCGCGCTGCCGCGCGACATGTTGGCCGAGTCGCACAAGGTGCCGTGAGCGCGGCTGGGGTAGGCTGCCGCTACCGGCCGGTGGCGTTAGGGTTTGCCCTGATTGCCGTGGGCGCGCGTTGCGCTACTTGTTAGGCATGGTACCCACCGCTTTGGTGTGGCGCCGTTTCATGGAGAAGTAGTGATGCACAAGCATTGTTCCGATGTCGTCATCCACCTGGACGACGAGCTGAGCGACGACGTCATCCACGAGCTCGAGCGCAATCTGAGCTGCGTGCCCGGCGTCTACTGTGCCTGCGTCAACGACAGGGCGCGTCATCTCATGTTGGTCGACTACGATCCGGAGGGCGTGCAGGCGGGCGAGCTGCTCAACGTCGTCCGCCGACAGGGCATCGGTGCCGAACTGATCGGTCTGTGATCCACTGCGTGTCGCTCATCCCAGCCGCTGGTCGTCTGTGCCCCAAGATGGTGCGCAGAATGGCTTTTTTGCGTAGGACAGCAGGTGCAATTAACTGATTTCAGGCGTAAAATCTCCGGCCCTTTTCGGATTTCGAGCGCTTGATGGCGGGCAAGCTGTACATACGCACTTTCGGTTGCCAGATGAACGAGTACGACTCGCAGAAGATGCACGATGTGCTGCGCGAGTCGCATGGCCTGGAGCTGACCGACGACCCGGAGCAGGCGGACGTCCTGCTGCTCAACACCTGCTCGATCCGCGAAAAGGCGCAGGAGAAGGTGTTCTCGCAGCTCGGCGTGTGGAAGGACTGGAAACGCACGCGGCCCGACCTCGTGATCGGCGTCGGCGGCTGTGTCGCCAGCCAGGAAGGCGAGGCGATCCGTGCGCGTGCGCCCTATGTCGACCTGGTCTTCGGGCCGCAGACCCTGCACCGTCTGCCGGACATGCTCGCGCGCGCACGCGACGCGCACGAGCCGACCGTCGACATCAGCTTCCCCGAGATCGAAAAGTTCGACCGTCTGCCCGAGCCGCGTGCCGAGGGCCCGTCGGCGTTCGTGTCGATCATGGAGGGCTGCTCCAAGTACTGCACCTACTGCGTCGTGCCTTACACGCGCGGCGAGGAGATCAGCCGCCCGTTCGACGACGTGATCGCCGAAGTCGTTCAGCTTGCGGCGCAGGGCGTTCGCGAGGTCAATCTGCTGGGACAGAACGTCAATGCCTATCGCGGGCGCATGCATGACGGCGAAACGGCGGATCTCGCCTTGCTGATCCGCTACGTTGCGGCGATCGACGGCATAGAGCGAATTCGCTATACGACGTCGCACCCGGTCGAGTTTTCCGATGCACTCATCGAGACCTACGCCGAGGTGCCGGAACTCGTCAGCCACCTGCACCTGCCCGTGCAGTCGGGATCCGATCGCATCCTGCTGGCGATGAAACGTGGCCACAGCGCGTTCGACTACAAGCAGAAGATCCGCCGTCTGCGTGCGGTGAGACCGAATATCAGCCTGTCGTCCGACTTCATCGTCGGCTTTCCGGGCGAGAACGAGCAGGATTTCGAGCACACCATGGCGCTGATCGATGATATCGGCTTCGACCATTCGTTCAGCTTCATCTATAGCCGGCGGCCGGGCACGCCCGCAGCCGATTTCCCCGACGATGTGCCGCAGACGGTCAAGCAGGCCCGTCTCGCGCGCCTGCAGCATGCGATCAATGACAACGCGCAGCGCATCAGCCGGCAGATGGTCGGCAGCGTGCAGCGCGTGCTCGTCGACCGGCCGTCACGCAAGGATCCGAACGAGATCAGCGGTCGCACCGAGAACAATCGCGTGGTCAATTTCGTCGCACCGACCGATCTCATCGGCCAGTTCGTCGACGTCCGCATCACCGCGGCGAATCCCAACTCCCTGCGTGGCGAATGGGTTGGTGAGGTCGCCTTCGAGGCAGGAGTGGCGAGCGCCTGATGGATGTCCTGTCTTCCTGGTGCCTGCTGGTGGGCGCTGCCGGTGCGCCGTCGCCACGGTCGGTAAACGATGGCTGACCATCCCGAATCGATCGATCTGGTTCTCGAGCCCGAGGACAACGAACGCCTGCGCAACGTGTGCGGTCAGCTCGACGAGCACTTGCGCCAGGTCGAATCACGCCTGGGTATCGAGATCAACAATCGCGGCAACGCGTTCCGCCTGCTCGGTGAACCGGGGGCGATCAAGGTGGGTGCCGAGGTGCTGCGGGGACTGTATCGCGCGACGGCCGACGAGGCCCTGAGCCCCGCGCGCGTGCACCTCTATCTGCAGGAATCGGGCGTCGATGCGCTCATGGACGAGGTCGCCGAGGTGCCCGACAGCGTGATCAAAACGCGCCGTGGTCTGGTACGCCCGCGCGGTCCCAACCAGGCCCAGTACGTCCACAAGGTGCTCACGCACGACATCAACTTCGGCGTCGGGCCTGCGGGAACCGGTAAGACCTACCTGGCCGTCGCCTGTGCAGTCGATGCCCTCGAGCGTGATCAGATACGCCGCATCCTGCTGGTGCGGCCGGCGGTCGAGGCCGGCGAACGGCTGGGCTTTCTGCCCGGTGATCTCGCGCAGAAGATCGATCCCTACCTGCGGCCGTTGTACGACGCGCTGTACGAGATGCTGGGTTTCGAACGCGTGCACAAGCTCATCGAGCGCAACGTCATTGAAGTGGCACCGCTGGCGTACATGCGCGGGCGGACGCTCAACGAGGCCTTCATCATCCTCGACGAGGCACAGAACACCACCGCGGAACAGATGAAGATGTTCCTCACGCGACTCGGTTTCGGCTCGACCGCCGTGATCACCGGCGACGTCACGCAGATCGACCTGCCGCGTGGGCAACAGTCGGGGTTGCGCCAGGCGGTCGAGGTATTGCGCGAGGTCGAGGGCATCAGCTTCACGTTCTTCAATGCGCGCGATGTGGTACGCCACTCGCTCGTGCAGAAGGTCGTGCAGGCATACGACCGTTTTGACCGCGGACAGGTGGGTGGCTGAGTTGGTCGTCGAGGTACAGCGTGCCGCCGCCGGTGCGCCGACGACGCGCAAGCTCGGCGACTGGGCGCGTGCGGCGTGGCGCGGTGAAGGGCGGGCGGCAGAGGTCGTCGTGCGCATCACGGGCGAAGCCGAGAGTCGGCACCTGAACCGTGATTACCGTGGCAAGGACAAGCCGACCAACGTGCTGTCGTTCCCCAGCGAGCCGATCCCCGGCTTCGACAATCCACACATCGGTGACCTCGTGGTCTGCGCCCCCGTGGTCGCGCACGAGGCGACGGCGCAGGGCAAGTCGGCCGATGCGCACTGGGCGCACATGATCGTGCACGGCATGCTCCATCTGCAGGGTTACGATCACGAGAACGATGCCGACGCGCTTGAGATGGAGACATTGGAGACCCATATTCTGACCGGGCTGGGCTTTCCAGCCCCTTACGCTGACGACGAGGCACCATGAGCGACGGCCGAAGTAGTTCGGGGAATCTCGCGGCACGCTGGCTGGAACGTCTGTTCCCCGGTGTCGTGGGTGAACCCAAAGATCGCACCGAACTGATCGGTCTGCTGAAGCAGGCCAAGGAACGCGCCTTGTTCGATACCTAGGCGCTGGCGATGATCGAGGGCGTGTTGCAGGTTTCCGACCTGCAGGTTCCCGACATCATGATCCCGCGCGCGCAGATGGTCGCCGTCGAACGCGACCATGAGCTCAGCGCGGTGT
>JAGRHA010000117.1 GCA_020445205.1 Gammaproteobacteria bacterium | reverse complement strand
GGCGGTGCGAGCAACGCACAATCGTCGCCGATGCCCAGTGGCACATCGTCACGTGGCGCTGTCGCCGCGGTGAAATACTGCCGGATCAGGTCGAATTCGGAGTCCGTCACACGCGCTCCGACATGAGCGTCAGCGTCGCACCGACGTCTCCAGCGGCCGCAACGCACGCGCGGCCTTGTCGAGCACGCCGTTGACATAGCGGTGCCCCTGCTCGGCACCGAACGTCTTCGCCAGCTCGACGGCTTCGTTGATGACGACGCGGTACGGGATCTCGGGATGTTCGATCAGTTCGTAGGCACCCAGCCGCAGAATCGCGCGCTCGACCGGATCGACCGATTCCAGCGCCCGATCGACGCATGGCTGCAGCGCGGCATCGAGTTCGGTCAAGCGCGTGGGTACCGCGCGCACGAGTTCGGCGAAGTAGTCGGTATCGAACTTCTTCGCGTCCTGTTCAATCATGAAATGGTTGATGATGGCACCGACGTCCTGTCCGGCCATCTGCCACTGGTATAGCGCCTGGATCGCCAGACTGCGCGAACGGCTGCGTTGCCGGCTCACTGCCTTACCTCAGATCGCGCGCAACAGGTTGACCATCTCGATCGCGCTGGCGGCCGCCTCACCGCCCTTGTTGCCGGCCTTGGTCCCGGCGCGCTCGATGGCCTGTTCGATCGAATCCACGGTCAGCACGCCGAACGCGATCGGCACACCATGTTTGAGCGTCACCTGGGCCATGCCCTTGACGCACTCGCCCGCCACGTACTCGAAATGCGGTGTGCCGCCACGAATCACTGCACCGAGCGCGACGATCGCATCGTACTCGCCCTTCTGCGCGATCTTGTCGAGCACCAGTGGCATTTCGAAGGCGCCGGGCAGTCGCACGATAGTGATGTGATCCTCGCTCGCGCCGTGGCGCTTCAGCGTGTCGATCGCACCTGCCTCGAGGCTGTCGACGACGAAACTGTTCCAACGTGCGACGACGACACAGAAGCGTGCATTGTTGACGGTCAAACCGCCCTCGATGGTCTTGATGCTCATGCGGTGATTCTCTCCAAACAGGCCGCGACTACTACTCGGTATCGACGAATTCGACCACTTCCAGGTCGAAACCGGCAAGCGCGTGCAAATGCTTTGGCGCACTCATCACGCGCATCTGGCGCACACCCAGGTCGACCAGGATCTGGGCGCCGACACCGATCGTGCGCAGGTCGTCGTCGCGCCCGCGTTTACGTTCCGGAATCGTGTCCTCGACCCCGTGCCACTTGTAATCCTGGATGCGCTGGATGATGTCGCGCGTGGTGTCGTAATTGCGCAAAACGACGATCACGCCCTCGCCCGCATCCGACACCTGTTGCATGACCCGTCGCAACGGCCAGCCGCAGTCGCGGCTGCTCTCGAACAGGTCGCACAGCGTGTTTTGCACGTGTACACGAACCAGCGTCGGGCGATCGGGGCTGAGTTCGCCCTTGACCAGGGCCAGATGCATCTCGTTGCCGATCACGTCCTGGTAGGCGACGAGCTGAAAATCCCCGAGCTGGGTCGGCAAATTGCACGAGGTGACGCGCTCGACCGTTTTCTCGTTCTTGATCCGGTATTGGATCAGGTCGGCGATCGTGCCGATCTTGAGCTGGTGTCCCGCAGCGAAGCGCTCCAGATCCGAACGCCGCGCCATCGTACCGTCTTCGTTGAGGATCTCGACGATCACCGCGCTCGGCGAAAACCCGGCGAGACGCGCCAGGTCGCAACCGGCCTCGGTATGCCCCGCACGCACCAGCACGCCACCGGGCTGGGCCATGAGCGGAAAGATATGACCGGGTTGGACGAGGTCCTGCGGCTGCGCATCGGGTTTGACGGCCGCGAGTACCGTGGTGGCACGATCGGCGGCGGAAATACCCGTGGTCACACCTTCGGCAGCCTCGATCGACACAGTGAAGTTGGTCGACTCCAGCTGATTGTCGGTATTGACCATGAGCGGTAGGCGCAGCTGGCGGCAGCGCTCCTTGGTGAGCGTCAGGCAGATCAGGCCGCGGCCATATTTGGCCATGAAATTGATCGCTTCCGGCGTGGTGCGGTCCGAGGCGATCACCAGGTCGCCCTCGTTTTCGCGGTCTTCATCATCCATGATGATGACCATGCGGCCCGCGCGCAGGTCTTCGATGATTTCTTCGGTGGTATTCAGGTCCATGAGACGACGGCGGATACGGCAAACGGCACAGTTTAACAGCTTCCCTACCGTTTGGAGAATGCCCGCGTGAGCGAGCGCGAGGGGGTCGTCAAATACCGTCTGGACTACCGGCCGTCGTCGCTACCCGTGGGGTTCGACGCCGCACCACTCGCGCACTGGTTCCACCGCTGCCGCGACCTGGGCCTGATCGGCCGTGACCCCCAGCGCTACGACGGCGTCGCTTTCGGCAACATCAGCCAGCGCTGCGCACCCGGATTCGTGATTTCCGGCACTCAGACGGGCGGCGAAGCGGCGCTGCAGACATGGATGCTTTCCTGGGTGCAGGATTTCGACGCGACCAGCAACCGCCTCAAGGCGGGCGGCCCGGCCCGACCATCCTCCGAAGCGATGACCCACGGCCAGATCTACCGCACCCTGGCCGACGTCGGCGGTGTCATCCACGTACACTCACCCGCCCTTTGGCGCGCCGCGGCGCGCCTGTCGATCGCGGTGACGCCGCCCGACGTAGCCTATGGCACACCGGCCATGGTCACCGCCGTGGACCGCCTGCTGCACGCGACATCGTCGCCATCGCCGGGCCTATTCGCCATGGGCGGTCACGAAGACGGTATCGTCGCTTACGGCGCGGATCTCGACGCGGCCGGGGCACAACTCGTCGATGCACTCGCGCGCCTCGCCGCGCGCACGTGATCATTCCCAGATCACGTCTTCATAGAACAGCTCGAGTTCTTCCTCGGCCACGGCGACCGCGCGCGCATCGAACGACGGCCCGGTCCAGCGCTTGGCCCAGCAGTTGGTCACGCGCCACGTATTGACGACGCGCTCGCCGGGCCAGTCGAGCTGACGGACACGAACATCGCGGCACAGTGGCTTTCCGCCCGCTTGCGCGTGTTTCCACGCATAGAACAGCCGCGACTGGGTGACAGCACGGCGCAAGGTAAGGGTCGGCCACTGCTCGCGCTGCACGGGATCGAGGCCGCCGAACCCGGCGACACCGCGTCCCGCGGGATCGAAGGCATGCTCGCTGTACGGCCCGGCAATCAAGCGCGGTGCCGAAACATGGCAGAGCCCGACGTCGACACCGTCGATTTCGACGGCGAAATTGTGCGCCGGCAGCAATGCCTCATCGATGGTGTGCGCAGGCAACAGGATTGGCCGGCCGGCGATGACCTGGCCGCTAGGCGCACGAAAGCTCACCACCATGTCGATCGGTGGCAGCCGGCGGTAGTCGGGCTCGACGCGCTCGGGCAGGCCCAGAACGACACTGCCGGCAAACGTGGCCAATGTGCGCTTCAGGTAATCACCCAGCAGCTTGGCGCGTTCCGCCGGCGGCGTATCGCTGAACGCGAACACGGTTTCGGCGCCGTCGATGAACACGGTTGTCGGTGTCGCGCGCGCGAAAGCGAACAGTTTCTCCAATGCGGCCTTGTCGTCGCTGGCACGCGTTTCGCCCAGCGCGAGATCGACGTGCGTGAAACTCTGCCCGCCCTGTTCGGCGAGCAGTTGCGCGCAATAGATACGGTCGCGCGGCTGCCCGCCCAGTGCCAGGACCCGCACGACACCCTGCTCGCGCCGCCGTCGCTCAGCGAGCGCGAGGATCGCGCTCGGGTCACGCCGGCTGAACGCAAAGCGCGCTGGCGCTATATCGGCCTCGGCCATCAGTCTTCGATCTCGAATCCATCGTGTGCGAGCACGAGTTCCTCGACGGCGATCTCGCTGGCCTTGGCATTCAGTGCGGGACCGCTGAACTTGATCGGCCAGGCATTGTGCACCCGCCACGCCATGACCACTTCGTCGTGCGACTCGCTCAGCAACAGGATCCTGCCATCGACCCGCTGCGGCTTGCCCTGCGTCGACTGTTTGAACCAGTCCCATAACGCCAGATCACCGATCACGCCGCGCTTCAACGTGATATCGGAGAACTTGACCAGCCCCGGCAGACGGCGTGGCACCAGCGAGCGCTCGTTGCCATTGCGGTATTCGATCACCTGCTGTTCGGCGGCCAGGCCGCTGACATCGGAGAAACCGCCGCGCACCGTTGCGCCATCGATACCGACCCCCGGGAACTCGACGAGAAAATTGAACGCCGCGTACGGATCGTCTCTGACTACGGGCATGGTTCTCCTCCCGGCAGCATTGCTGCGCCATATGCTATTTTTCCCTCAGTATCCAATTTAGGCCCAACGCGGGATCGCCTTCAAGATGCCAAACAGCAGATCGTTCGATCACATCGGCGCTTTCAATTTCCTCCTGGAGATCGCAGGCGTCACTCAGGGACCGGTGACCTACATCGGCGGACTCACGGCACGCACCGACGTGGTGAGTTTCAAAGACGGTAGCGACATCACCGTGCGCCAGCGACCGGGACGCAGCCGCGCCGACAACCTCGTGATCCGCCGCGGCTATACCAACAACGACGAGTTGCTCGACTGGTACGAGACCGTGCGCAGCGGGAAGATCGAGCGCAAGGCAGGGTCGATCATCATCGCCGGCGACGATGCCTCGGAACTGGCACGATTCAATTTCTACGAAGCCTGGCCGTGTCGCTGGAGCCTGCTCGTACTGGACAGCGACAACAGCGCCACACTGATCGAAGAGGTCGAGATCGCCGTCGAGCGCATCGAAAAGGCCTGAAGATCGCAGGCGTCCTCGTACCACAATGGGTCGTCGCAGCACGTTATGGTGCTGCGGAGACAGCCACCGCACGTGACTCGTCGCACACATGAGCATCAACCACAAAACCATCTCGCTCGTACTGGGGAGCGGCGGCGCCCGCGGACTCGCACATATCGGCGTGATCCGTGTGC
The DNA here is from genome assembly GCA_020445205.1 of Gammaproteobacteria bacterium. Lineage (GTDB taxonomy): Bacteria > Pseudomonadota > Gammaproteobacteria > Chromatiales > Chromatiaceae > Thiosocius. Next base: position 1,796 of record JAGRHA010000117.1, on the reverse strand, counting down.
TCGAACGCGAAGGCTGGAAGATCGGCACCATTGCCGGCAGCTCGATCGGCGCACTGATCGGCGGCTTCTACGCCGCCGGCAAGCTCGACGACTACGCCGACTGGGTGCAGGAGCTCACCGAGTTCAACGTCCTGCGCTTTCTCGACATCGCCTGGGGCGGCGCTGGCCTGCTCAAAGGCGAGATGCTCATGCAGACGCTGCAGGCGTTCGTCGGTTCGCACCGTATTGAAGAACTCCCCATTCCGCTGACCATCGTCGCCACCGACGTGTTGCGGCGCAAAGAAGTGTGGTTGCAGCACGGCGAGCTGTTCGATGCCATTCGCGCGTCGATCGCCGTACCAACCGTGTTCACGCCACATGTGGTCCACGGTAGACCGCTACTGGACGGCGGCATCCTCAATCCGGTGCCCATCGCGCCCACCCTCCAGGACCCGACCGAAGCGACCGTGGCGGTCAGTCTCGCCGGCGTCGCCAAGAAGCTCGGCGGCGGAAGCCGACACACGGCAACCCCGCCGGTAAAACGGCAACGCAATCGCTATCACGAAAAGATCGACCGCTTCATCGACCAGCTGCAGGCCAGGCTGGGTATGGGCGACGACCACGAGGAGGGCGACACGCCCAACCTGACCCTAACCGATACCGCTCTGCTGTCGCTCGACGCCATGCAGGCGAGCATCGCGCGTTGCATGCTCGCCGCATACCCTCCCGATCTGTTGATCGAGATCCCGATCAACACCTGCGGCGCACACGAATTCTACCGTGCGACCGAGGTGATCAAGGCTGGCGAGGAATGGACCGAGCGTGCCCTGGAACGGTTTACGGCAGGTTGATGAGCGCTATCGCACCGCGCTGGCACATGTCACGGAGTGGGCGCGTGACACCGCGCATATCGGCCGGACGTTGAACTCGGCAGCACCAGCGCGCGTGCAACAATGACCTGTCACCGCACCGACTCCCTCAGTCACCACGATGAGGAATAGGCACGGTCTCGGTTCGCTGCACGCCAGGCCCCCATCCGATCGCTCGTATCTGACGCGCCGCAATGCAACCTTGCGTGTCCTCATGTTGGCGCTGACGGCGCTCCTGACTTCCTGCGCGAAATCGCCAACCCGCGCGCACGACGTCGCACCCCGACCACCGGTGGCGTGGGCGCAGACGGTGGACGAACGTGGTGTCCTACCGATTGGGTGGGTGGTAGCCATCGAGCGCGTCGGCGGTCCCGCAGCGTTTCCGGAGGCCGTCGACACGCAGGCGCAGGAGATCGCCAAAGGTGTGATCGGCAACTTGATCGTCGTTCCCCTGGCACTCGCGACGGCGCCCCTGGTGTTGGCCGGCGAAGGCATGCGCGAAACTGCGACAGGGGATCCCGGCAGTGACAATCGTGGTCACGTATTTCGACATCGCGTGCGACTGATCGGCCTCGACCAGGAAGTGTTTCGCGACGAGTTCTGGTCGTATGCGATCGGCGACTGCGTCGCTATCCGGTCGCAGCCGGCGATGTTGGTGCCGGCACTCGATGGCGAGTGCGATCGCCGGCGAGCTGAGCGAGAGTGACGACAGCCAGGCCCACCAACGCCCTGGCAGGTACGTGAATCGTCGTCGCCCAAATTCACGCCCGCCGTTTCGGACGCCTGCCTGCGGGACACTCGGGTCCGGCCGTCGACATGACGCACCGGGCGGTCGAGATCAGCCGGCAGAATGCTGGCCGAACAGCATCACGCATACACGGCGAATCCAACCGACAGCAGCAACAGGACGGCGAAGCCGACGTTGATTCGTCGAGAAAGCCGCGGGTC
>JAGRHA010000116.1 GCA_020445205.1 Gammaproteobacteria bacterium | reverse complement strand
TCAAGAACGAAAAGCGCGTGACCAATGACCCGATGGAAGCGCACTACATCGGCTTCAACATGTGGGTCGAGGCAGTGAAGAAAGCCGGCACCACGGATCCGGAAGCCGTCGGTGATGCGATCATTGGCGTCGCGGTGCCGAACCTCTCGGGCGGCCTGTCGGCCATGATGCCCAACCATCACATCACCAAGCCCGTTCTGATCGGCGAGATCCAGGACGACGGCCAGTTCCAGATCGTCTCGCAGACGCCTGGCCTGGTCGTGGGTGATGCCTGGTCGGACTTCCTCGACGGCTCCAAAGACCTGATCGCTGACTGGCGCAAGCCGCTGTCTTGCGGCAACTACAACGTCAAGACGGCCAAGTGCTCGGGTCAGAACTACTGATCTCGCACTGATTACGACACGCTGTGCAAGCGCGTGGCACCGGTGCCCCGTACACCGGTGCCACATCCAACCCCAAAGAAGACCTGACCATGTTGCGATTCCTCGTGACCCTGCTGTTGCTGTGCCTCGCATCTGCGCCCATCGCGGCGGAGATCGAGACGGGTGACGCCGCCATCGATGCCGCCTTCGCGCAGTTGCTCGACCGCAACTTCGACGTCAAGGCGCAGGGTGTCGCCGCTCTGGCCGCCAGCGGGCACCCGAAGACCGGCGAGCTGTTGCGCGGCATCCTCGAAAGCGAGCTGCGCTACCTCAAAGAGAACGGCCGCCTGGTCTGGATGCAGAAGCGCGATGACGGCGAGCACGCCATCGATGCGCTGAGCGGCGAGGACTACGGCACTTACAGCTCGCGCAAATTCAAGAAATTCCCGATCAACAATGCGATGCGCGGACAACTGCGCGCGCTCGCTGCCGAACTCGAACTGCATGACGCCGACCCTACTGTGCGCCTGCGCGCGGTCAACGCCATGCTCGACAACGTCGAACCCGAACATGCCGCGCTGTTCAGTGGTTTGCTGGAAAAGGAACAGGATGCCGCGGTGCGCGAGGCCATGTCGTCGGTGATCGCGCTGGCACGACTCAGTGCGACCGATCCCGCCGAGCGCCGCAAGGCCATCGACGACGTCTCCGGCAGCCTCGAGCCGGCCGTGCGCAACGGTCTGACGCGGCTGGCGAACAGCGACCCTGACAAGCTCGTGCGCGCCGAGGCCGCTGCGTCACTCAGAAAAATCGAAGACAAGGTGCGTCTGTACGGCCATGTCGAGACACTGTTCTTCGGCCTCAGTGCCGGTTCGGTGCTGGTGCTCGCGGCGATTGGCCTCGCCATCACGTTCGGCGTCATGGGTGTGATCAACATGGCGCACGGCGAGCTGATCATGCTCGGCGCCTACACCACGTATCTGATGCAGCAGCTCATGCCGGACATGATCGGCCTGTCGATCGTGTTGTCCATTCCTGCGGCGTTCATTGTTTCCGGCCTCGTCGGCATCGCGATAGAGCGTGGCATCATCCGCTTCCTCTACGGCCGGCCACTCGAGACCCTGCTGGCAACCTTCGGTGTGAGCTTGGTCCTGCAGCAGCTCGTGCGAACGGCGATCTCGCCGCAGAACGTACCGGTGTCCAACCCGGAATTTCTCAGCGGCCTGTGGCAGATCAACTCGGTGCTCGCGCTGACCTACAACCGCCTGTACATCTTCATTTTCTGCCTGCTCGTGTTCGCTGGCCTGTTCTTCGTGCTCAAGCACACGCGGCTCGGTCTGCAGGTGCGTGCCGTATCGCAGAACCGCAGCATGGCGCGCGCGATGGGCGTGCGTTCCGCACGCGTCGACGCGCTGACGTTCGGCCTCGGCTCGGGCATCGCGGGGATCGCCGGTGTCGCGCTTTCGCAGCTGACCAACGTCGGCCCCAACCTCGGTCAGTCGTACATCGTCGACAGTTTCATGGTGGTGGTGTTCGGTGGTGTCGGCAACCTGTGGGGCACGCTGATCGGTGGTCTCGGCCTCGGCATCGCCAACAAGATCATGGAACCTTGGGCGGGTGCCGTGTTGGCCAAGATCCTCGTGCTCGTGTTCATCATCCTGTTCATCCAGAAGCGGCCGCGTGGACTGTTCCCGCAGAAAGGCCGTGCCGTGGAGGGTTGAGCCGATGTTCGTGTTCAAGATCCTCAAGGGTGATCGCGGCGGCCAATTGTTCCTGCTGGTGCTGCTTGCGGTGATGGTCGCGGTGCCGGTCATGAACAGTCTGCCCGCCGACAACCCACTGTACCTGTCGACCTATACGGTTACGTTGTTGGGCAAGTATCTGACGTACGCGTTGCTCGCCGTCGCCGTCGATCTTGTCTGGGGTTACCTCGGCATACTGAGTCTCGGGCACGCCGCATTCTTCGCCCTCGGCGGCTACGCCATGGGTATGTACCTCATGCGCCAGATCGGTGAGCGCGGCGTCTACGGCAACCCCGTATTGCCGGATTTCATGGTGTTCCTCAACTGGCAGGAACTGCCGTGGTTCTGGCTCGGCTTCGACCAGTTCTGGTTTGCTGCGCTCATGGTCTTTGTCGTCCCGGGGGTGCTCGCGTTCGTATTCGGCTGGCTGGCATTCCGCTCTCGCGTCACGGGTGTCTATCTGTCAATCATCACGCAGGCGCTGACCTATGCGCTGATGCTCGCGTTCTTCCGTAACGAAATGGGCTTCGGCGGCAACAACGGGCTGACCGATTTCAAGGACATCCTGGGCTACAGCCTGCAGGCCGACAGCACGCGCATCGCCCTGTTCCTTGCATCGGCAGCGGCATTGGGCCTCGGCTATCTCGCCTGCCGTGGACTCGTGAAGTCGCGCCTCGGCCGCGTCGCGGTGGCAATCCGCGACACCGAAGACCGCACTCGTTTCATCGGTTACAAGGTGGAACACGTCAAGCTCGCGATCTTCACCTTCTCGGCAATGCTGGCCGGTGTCGCAGGTGCGCTCTACGTGCCGCAGGTCGGCATCATCAACCCGGGTGAGTTCGCGCCGCTGAATTCGATCGAAGTCGTGATCTGGGTGGCGATGGGTGGACGGGCGACCCTATACGGTGCCGTGCTGGGCGCCATCGGCGTCAACTACGCCAAGACGTGGTTCACGGCGGCATTCCCGGAGGTCTGGCTGTTCGCACTCGGTGGTCTGTTCGTGCTCGTCACGCTGTTGCTGCCACGCGGCATCGCCGGCCTGTGGCGGCGCAAGGAGGAATCGGCGTCATGAGTGCCGTACAGGAGTTCTTCCGCCGTGACCGCGTGTTCGATTTCATGGTGCCGAAGGTCGTCGATGGCCTCGATCTGTCGCACGGAACCGTGTTGTACATGGAAGACGTCTCGGTCGCGTTCGACGGCTTCAAGGCGATCAACAACCTCAACTTCTATGTCAACGCCGGTGAACTGCGTTGCCTGATCGGTCCCAACGGTGCCGGCAAGACGACGATGATGGACATCATCACGGGCAAGACACGCCCGGACGTCGGTACCTGCTGGTTCGGTTCGCGCATGAACCTGCTGCAGATGAGCGAGCCCGAGATCGCGCAGGCGGGTATCGGGCGCAAGTTCCAGAAGCCGACGGTGTTCGAATATCACACGGTGTTCGAGAACCTCGAGCTGTCGATGGCCGGACCGAAGGGCGTGTGGCGGACCTTGCGCGCACGCCTGAGCACGGCGGAGCATGAACGTATCGACGAGGTGCTGACGCTGATCGGTCTCGGCGACGAGGCGAAGCGTATCGCCGGCGCGCTGTCGCATGGCCAGAAGCAGTGGCTCGAGATCGGCATGCTGCTCATGCAAAACCCCTTGCTGCTGCTGGTGGACGAGCCCGCTGCGGGCATGACGCATCAGGAGATGGATCGCACCGTGGAACTGCTGACCTCGCTGGCCGGTGAGCACTCGGTGGTCGTGGTCGAACACGACATGGACTTCGTGCGTGCGTTGAACTCGCGTGTGACCGTGTTGCACCAGGGCACCGTGCTCGCCGAGGGCAGCATGGATCAGGTGCAGAACGACCCGAAGGTCGTCGAGGTGTATCTTGGCGAGTAGCGCGCAGGACAATCGACCATGCTGAAGATCGAGCAACTCAATCAGTATTACGGGCAGTCGCACACGCTGTGGGATCTCGATCTCGACGTGCCCGAAGGTCAATGCACCGTGCTCATGGGCCGCAATGGCGTCGGCAAGACCACGTTGCTCAAGTGCATCATGGGCCTGCTGCCGGTCAAGAGTGGTGCGATCGCCTACCAGGGCCAGGAACTCAACCGCGTCAGCGCCGAACAACGCGCGCCGCTGGGCATCGGTTATGTGCCGCAGGGGCGCCAGATCTTTCCGCTGCTCAGCGTCGAAGAGAACCTGTTGATCGGCCTGCCGGCGCGCAAGGACAAACTGAACAAGGTGCCGGACTTCATCTACGAGATGTTCCCGGTGCTCAAGGAGATGCTCGGCCGGCGCGGCGGCGACCTCTCGGGTGGTCAACAGCAGCAGTTGGCGATCGGACGGGCACTGGTCACGGATCCCAAGCTGTTGATCCTCGACGAACCGACCGAGGGCATCCAGCCGAATATCGTTGCCGAGATCGGCAACATCGTGCGAAAACTCAACCAGGAACTCGGATTGACCGTGTTGCTTGTGGAACAGAAGCTGCCGTTCGCGCGCAAGGTCGCCGACCGCTTCTGCCTGCTCGACCGTGGTCGAGCCGTCGCCACGGGTGCGATGCCCGAGCTCAACGACGAGCTGATTCAACAGTACCTGACCGTGTAGCCGACTCCGCGGAGGAAACGATGCCGATGACCAAGACCCTCGCGATACTCCTGGCGCTCAGCGGTGCGGCACAGGCGCATGTCGCCCATGTGCCGGCCATGCAACATGCGGCCGAACATATGTGGCTCGCGCTGTTGTTGCTGCCGCTCGTCGGCCATGTACTGTGGCGGTTGTACCGTCGCCGCCGCGACTGACGCGATCATGCACGCGCTGGTCGAGCCCACTGCGCGCAAGACCGGCTGGCATGCCCAGCTGCGCCTCGGTTTCCGCGCCACGGCTACGCGGACCGTGCTCGCCGAGCGGCGCCACCAGGGTCCACTCGCGGTGCAGCGGCCGTTCTATCCCGAAGGCGATCTGTGTCACGTCTATCTGCTGCACCCGCCGGGCGGTGTCGTCGGTGGTGACATCGTCGACGTCGATGTGTCGGTGGGAGCGGGAAGCAGTGCCCTGCTGACCACGCCCGGCGCGACCAAGTTCTATCGCAGTGCCGGTGAGCGCGCGCATCAGCAGCAGACGTTGGTGGTCGAAGACGGTGCCACGCTCGAATGGCTGCCACAGGAGAACATCTTCTTTCCCGGCGCCGATGTCGCCCTGGACACACGTGTCGAGCTGCGTGGCGACGCGCGCATGGTGCTGTCGGAGATCCAGTGTCTGGGCCGGCCTGTGATTGGTGAGGCTTTCGATGCCGGGCGCATCGACAGCCGTCTCAGCATTCGTCGCGAAGGTGTGTCGTTGTTGCTCGAACGCCTGCGTGTGCGTCCCGACAACCGCTGCCGCCTGTCGCTCATGGCCGGCATGGCGGTCGGTGGCACGCTGGTACTGAGTCATGCGCAGGAGTCGGACGTCGATGCCTGCCGTGACCTGCTGTTCGCCAGCGGCACCGATTATGCTGGCGCAACTTTGATCGAAGATCTGCTCGTCGTGCGTTATCTTGGCAACTCGACCGAACGCGCACAGCGACTGTTCCGCGCCATATGGGAACAGTTGCGGCCGAGCGTGCTGGGACGCAGTGCCAGCCCGCCGCGCATCTGGGCAACCTGAACGTCCCGTCAGCGAACCGAGAGTCCACCTTCATGGAACTGACCCCGAGAGAAAAAGACAAACTGATGCTGTTCACCGCGGCCCTGCTCGCCGAGCGGCGCAAGGCACGTGGACTCAAACTGAATTATCCCGAGGCGATGGCGTTCATCAGCGCGGCGATCATGGAGGGCGCACGTGACGGCCGCACCGTGGCCGAGCTCATGGACTTCGGACGCACACTGCTCGGGCGCGACGACGTGATGGAAGGTGTCGCCGAGATGATCCCTGAGGTGCAGGTCGAGGCGACCTTTCCCGACGGCACCAAGCTGGTCACGGTGCACGAGCCGATCATCTGAACAGGCGTGCGATAGCGCAACGCGGGGCGCCCTGTGACATCGGGGTGTGGCCGCCAGGACGACACGACGAACAAGGCTACTGGGGAGAATCTGCCATGATTCCAGGTGAAGTCGTTCCCGCCGACGGCGAGATCGAGATCAATGTCGACCGCGACACAGTCGTGCTGTCGGTTGCCAATACCGGTGACCGGCCGATCCAGGTCGGTTCGCATTACCATTTCTTCGAAACCAATGGCGCACTCGACTTCGAACGCGCCAAGGCACGCGGAATGCGCCTCAACATCGCTGCCGGTACTGCGGTGCGCTTCGAGCCCGGGCAGACGCGCGAGGTCGAGCTCGTCGCCTATGCGGGCGACCGCCATGTCTACGGATTCCGCGGCCACGTGATGGGGCCGCTGGACAAGGAGAAAGCGTAATGGCCACGATCAGTCGCGCCGCTTATGCGCAGATGTATGGACCGACGGTCGGCGACCGTGTGCGCCTCGCCGATTCCGAGTTGTTCATCCAGGTCGAGGAAGACCGCACGATCTACGGTGACGAGGTCAAGTTCGGTGGCGGCAAGGTGATCCGCGACGGCATGGGGCAGAGCCAGCGGCCGTCGTCCGAGGTCGTCGATGTCGTTATCACCAACGCCTTGATCCTCGATCATTGGGGCGTGGTCAAGGCCGACATCGGTATCAAGAATGGCCGCATCAGTGGTATCGGCAAGGCCGGTAATCCCGACGTGCAACCCGGTGTCGATATCGTCATCGGTCCGGGTACCGAGGCGATCGCGGGAGAGGGTCAGATCCTCACCGCGGGCGGTATCGATGCACATATCCATTTCATCTGTCCGCAGCAGATAGACGATGCGCTGATGTCGGGCATCACGACGATGCTCGGTGGTGGCACGGGGCCGGCGACGGGCACGAATGCCACGACCTGCACGCCGGGGCCGTGGAACATTCAGCGCATGCTGCAGGCCGCCGACGGGCTGCCCGTCAACCTCGGATTTCTCGGCAAGGGCAACGCTTCGCGCCCGGGGCCGCTGTCGGAGCAGATTGCGGCGGGGGCGATCGGCCTCAAGCTGCACGAGGACTGGGGCACGACGCCGGCCGCGATCGACAATTGCCTGACCGTGGCCGAGAACTTCGACGTGCAGGTCGCGATCCATACCGACACGCTCAACGAATCGGGCTTCGTCGAAGACACGCTGGCCGCGATTGCGGGACGTACGATCCACACCTATCACACCGAAGGCGCGGGCGGCGGTCATGCGCCCGACATCATCAAGG
>JAGRHA010000115.1 GCA_020445205.1 Gammaproteobacteria bacterium | reverse complement strand
GTCGCCGAGGAGAACGTCAAGATCTTCCGCCGCTTTGCAGAAAAATCGAGCGTCGGCTTCGGCATGGCGACGATGGATACCAGCATCTCGTACATGAACGAGACACTGCTGGATATGCTGGGAGGGGACAGCGCAGAATCCGCGTACGGCGCGACATTCAAGAACCACTATCCGCCCGAGGCACGCAAACAGCTGCGCGAAAAAATCCTGCCGGCACTGACGCGTTACGGCGAATGGTCAGGCGAGCTGATGATGTATCGCAACGATGGGCGCGAGTTTCCGACTCGGCAGAGCTTCTTCATCATCGACGACGATCACGGCAAACCCGCATTCATCGGGGACGTGATCACCGATATCAGCGAACGCAAACAGGCCGAAGAGCAGTTCCAGCGTGTGGTCAACACGCTGCCCGTGGCCATTGCCGTCGCAGACCAGGAGGGGCGCATCCTGCTTGCCAACCCGCAGGCGGAACGCGAGTTCGGCAGCAACCGGTCATTGATCGGCACCAGTACGGACGACTACTACGCCAATCGTGGACAGCGCGAACTGATCCTCGAAGAATTGCACAGGCACGGGCGCGTGACGGGGATGGAGATCCAGTACCGTGCGAAGAACGGCGAGACCATCGAAGGCCTGCTGTCAGCCTTGCCCATCATTTACGACGATCGCCCGGCGCTGCTCGGCGTCGTCGTCAACATCACCGAAAGACGCGAGATGGAGCGCGAGTTGGCGCGCGCGAAGGAGCAGGCCGAAGAAGCGAATCGTTTCAAAGGGCAGTTCCTTGCGAACATGAGCCATGAGATCCGTACGCCGATGAACGCGATCATCGGTCTCGGCCACTTGCTCAATCGCACCAAACTCACGCCGCAGCAACAGGATTACCTTGGCAAGGTGCAGGTATCGGCGCGCTCACTGTTGAGCCTGATCGACGATATCCTCGACCTGTCGAAGATCGACGCCGGCCAGCTAAGGATAGAGGACATCGACTTCGACCTCGGCGAAGTGCTCGACAACATCGCCACGCTCGCCAGCACGCGGCTTGCCGAGAAACCCGTCGAATTCGTATACGACATCGAACCGGCCGTTCCCGGACGCCTGCGCGGCGATCCTCACCGCTTGTCGCAGATCCTCACCAACCTCGTCGGCAACGCCACCAAGTTCACCGAGCGCGGCGGCATCGTCGTGCGCATCCGTGTAATCGAGAACGACGATCCCGTGCGCCTGCTGTTCACTGTGCAAGATACCGGCATCGGCATACCCCCGGACAAAATCGAAAAACTGTTCGAGCCGTTCATCCAGGCAGACGGTTCGACGACGCGAGAATACGGTGGCACCGGCCTCGGCCTGTCGATCTGCCGCCAGTTGTGCGAGCTCATGGGCGGCAGCATCAGCGCACAGAGCACCCTCGGCAAAGGCAGTCGGTTCGAATTCCAGCTGCCCTTCGGTGTCTCGGCGAGTACAGCGCGCGAACGCGTGCTCGACACGGCCAACCTACGGGTACTGCTGGTCGACGACAACACCATCACGCGCCAGGTGCTGGGCGACTTGCTGTTGTCGCTTTCCTTCCGCGTCGATGTGGCACCGTCTGGCGCCAGTGCGCTCAAACGCATACAAGACAGCAACCGCCACTACGACCTCGTGTTACTCGATTGGCGCATGCCGGGGATGGACGGTCTCGAAACCGCGCGCGCGATCCGCAGCACCGAACTCGTGCGGCAACCGCGCATCATCCTGATGACCGCGTACGGACGCGAGGCGATCGATGAAGACATCGAGCTGCAGGGTATCGATGGCTTCCTGATCAAACCGATCACACCATCGCAGCTGCTCGACGCGGTGGCCAACGCGATGAGTGCCGGCGAACACGACGCGCAACGTGTCATTGCGACGCGCAACGCAGACGGCAACGGAGACAACCATCACCTGCACGGCCAGGTGCTGTTAGTTGAGGACAACCCGATAAACCAGCAGGTCGCACGCGAAATCCTGCAGCAGATGGGGCTTGAGGTGCGCATTGCATCTGGCGGCTCACAAAGTCTCGAGATGGTGGCTGAAGAACGTCCCGATCTGGTTTTGATGGATATCCAGATGCCGGATATGGACGGCTACGAGGCGACGGCGCGCATGCGCAAGATCCCAGAGTTGGCTTCCCTGCCAATCATTGCAATGACGGCCAACGCCATGGCCGGCGATGCCGAGCGTTCACTCGAAGCCGGGATGAACGGACACATCGCCAAACCCGTCGATCCGGTGCTACTGCACAAGACGCTGCGTGCCTGGCTGGGTGGCAGCGCGGCACTGCCCGAAGCGTTCACGGTCACGGCGGATCACGATGACGGAACAAGCGCCCCGGCGGCGCGACCGGGGCGTGACGACACCACAGCCATCGATTTCACCACGGGGGTCATGCGCGTGGGCGGAAATCGTGCGCTGTATGCCCGCCTGCTCGACGACTTCGCCGGCCGCTTCGGCGAATTGCCCGCGGAGATCAACGCCGCATGCGCGCGCGGCAAATCCGGCCGGGCCGAGCGCGCTCTGCACTCATTGAAGGGTGTCGCAGGCAACATCGGCGCGATGGGCGTGTTCGAGACGGCTGCAGCGATGGAACGGCTCGCCCGCAGCGGCGATCTGGCCGGCCTGTGTGCGAAGCTACCGTCACTGGAGCGCGCCCTCGCACATGCGCGTCAAGCAGCGAAGAATTACGTCCGTGGCAGTGCCAGTGAAACGGGCGCTGGCAGCGACGAGGTCGGTGCCGGCGATGTAGCGGCACGTCTGGACGAACTCTCCCGTCTGATCGAAGCGGGCGACGCGCAGGCCCTGCAACAGGCCGCTGCTCTCGCTTCGGCCCCGTTCGACGCCGGCGCGAGAAACCTGCTGCAACGCCTGCGTCATGAACTCGAGGACTATGATTTCGCATCGGCGGCAGGGACACTGCGCAGCTTGCAGGACGACCACGGTTTCGACAGCGGCCACGGCAGCGAGGTCGGCGATGCAACATAAAGCAAAGATCCTGATCATCGACGACGAAAAGCAATATCTCGACGTACTGGTCGAGATACTGCAGCACGATTACCGCATCATCGTCGCCAAGAACGGTGAACAGGGGCTGGCCAGACTCAACAGCAGCGATCTGCCGCAGCTCATTCTGCTCGACGTGCTCATGCCGGGCATCGATGGCTATGAGACCTGCCGGCGCATCAAGGCGGATCCGCACGCACGCGATATCCCCGTGATATTCCTGACTGCGCGCGATGACGTCGAGGGCGAAACCTACGGTCTCGGTTTGGGTGCGGTCGATTACATCACCAAGCCCATCAGCCCACCGACAGTCAGGGCACGCATTCGCACCCATCTGGCATTGCGTGCGGCACGGCTCGAGCTCGAACTGCAGAACCAGGGGCTGGAAGATCGGGTCAAGGAGCGCACCGAGAGTCTACGCCTGGTCAGCGCCGAACTGGTGCTCGCCGAGGAACGCGAGCGGCGGCGAATCGCGCAGGAGTTGCATGACGGGCCCGCGCAACGCCTTGCCCTGTCGAAGATGAATCTCGGCCGTCTGCGCAGCGCCGTGGACCCGGCGCACAACGCCGCGTTCGACGAGGTCCTGCGTGACATCGATACGACGCTCAAGGAATTGCGCACGCTGATGGTGGACTTGAGCCCCTCGGCGCTGTACGAGCTCGGCCTCGGCCCCGCTGTCGAGTGGCTCGCGGAGACGATTCTCGGCAAACACGGCATCGACTTCCGTGTCGATAGCGCAGAGGCCTACGGCAACCTGCGCGAAGAGACGCGTGTATTCCTGTTTCAGTCCATCCGCGAACTGCTGATCAACGTCGTCAAGCACGCGCAAGCGTCACGCACGTCGATCTCCCTCAACACGCACGAGGGCGACATGGTGATCGAGATCCGCGACGACGGCGTCGGCATGCCGCAGCCGACGCTGCTGTCGCAGCCCGGTGTCAGCGGGGGCTTCGGCCTGTTCGCTTTGCGCGATCGCATCGATATGCTGGGCGGCAAGATGCAGATCGAGCGCAATGGTGGTACCCACGTGATGTTGCAGGTCCCTCTCAGTCAACCGGAGCACACGGCATGAAGACACGCATCATGATCGTCGACGATCACAAGATCGTGCGCGAAGGACTGCGCAAGCTGATCGAAGATGACGGCAGCTTCCAGGTCGTCGGGGAGGCCGGAAACGGCCGCGACGGCATTCGCCTGGCACGCCAGCTGCAACCGCAGATCGTGATCATGGACGTCGCGATGCACGAAATGAACGGCATCGAGGCGACACGGCAACTGCTTGCCAACCAGCCCGACGTCCGCGTGCTGGCGCTGTCGATGCACTCCGACAGCCGCTTCGTCAAACAGATGCTCGAGGCCGGCGCGCTGGGTTACCTGCTCAAAGACGACGCGTTCGAGGAGATCGTCACCGCGTTGCGTTCACTCGTTGTCGGGCGCATGTACGTAAGCCCGCAGGCGTCGGGCGGCATCCTGCAGGATCTCGCGATGGGCCAGGTGTCCGCGGGTCAGGACGGTTCACCGCTGACCGCGCGTGAGAAAGAGACGCTGCAGCTGATCGCCGAAGGCCATTCGACGGCGGAAATCGCCGAGCGGCTGTTCGTCAGCGTCAAGACGGTCGAAACGCATCGCAAGAAGATCATGGACAAGCTCGATATGCACAGCATTGCCGAGCTGACCAAATACGCGATTCGCGAGGGGATCACCTCCCTCGACGACTGACCAGGCCCCGTTCCGTACCCCACCGCTCAGCGGTCAGGCATAATAGTTAGCAAGTACTCACTTGCGAATTATTCCCGATTTAATGTAAATCGGCGTCGTCTGATTTTCCCGATTCAGGGATTTCGAACCCCCCTATCAGGGCACCTCCGATACGGCGTTAACCCCGGGTTACCGATCATTGTCAGCGAGAGCGACCGATCCCGGCCGTGGCATTTGTGCCGCCGGCGGTCGCCATGACCACGCAACCGTGGCTACGGATTTAGAGGATGAGACGATGGACAAGCATTTCAGCGAAGAACAGATACTGCAGGAGCTGCAACGCGTCGTGAACAGCGACGAGTTTCGTAACGCGCAGCGCCTCAAACAATTCCTGACCTACGCTGTTTTCGAAACGCTCGCCGGTCGTGAGCGCAACCTCAGTGGTTACGCCATCGGCGTCGAGGTGTTCGGTCGCGGCGAAGATTTCGATCCCCAGACCAACACCCTTGTGCGGGTGACCGCGAACAAGCTGCGTCTCAAGCTCGACCACTATTACAGCAACGCCGGTCGCGACAACCCGATGCGCCTGCGCCTGCCTCTGGGCAGTTATCTGGTGACGGCCGAACTGCCGCCTCACAGGACACGCGAAGCTTCCGATCGCGCACATCCGGTAATGGCGATCGAGTCGTTCGACTGTCTGAGCAAGTCCGATGAGCACGTCGACTTCTGCAAGGGCTTCCTGAGCGAAACCTGCCTTGCGCTGGCCGAGGCGGAGTGTTTCATGCTCGCACCGCCGGGACACATGTCCGACCTCGCCGCGACTGACCAGGCCAAGGTCGCCACGCGCAGGCACGCCGACGAAGCCGACCTTCTGCTGACCTGCAACCTGCGTTGGTCGGACACCCGCCTGCGCGTATTCGCGCAGCTCGTCGAGGCGCGTACGCGCTATGTGGTGTGGATCGACAGCAAGGAGTTCATCTGGGAAAGCGGTGACCTGCTGGACATCCAGGCCGATGCGGCCGCCTTCATTGCCGACGGTGTGATGAATTCGGGCGCATTCGCGACGACGGTGGAGCCCCCCGAAGACGACGAGGAGTCAAGAGAGCGGGCATCAGTGCATTGAGTGACGGGCGTGCACCGCAGCGGAACCCCTGAATCAGCGAAATCCGCCCCGCGGTTCCGGGTTCTCCTGATAGAGGCCAATCATTGATGCACGCAGAGTATGTGACAGGACAAGGCGGCACTGCCCGGGCGACGCTGAATGGCGGCTTCCCTGTTGGCAGCAGTGCAAGGACAGACGACGTGAACGACAACACCAACACAGCAAAACATGAGCACCCGATCAGCGATCGCGCACAGCGTTGGCTGTCGCTCGAGTGTCGCGGCGCCAGCGACACCCTGTGTGCGGTGGGGGATGCCGCGGCGCGGGAACTCGGTCGCCGCACCGGACCTTTGCCACTGGCGGCACCGGCAGCCATGCTGGCGTTCATCATTGCCAGTCCACAGTTGACTCAGGACTGGCTGCCCGTGGCGTTGCTGTTCCTGATCATGGCAGGCGCCGCCTTCATGCGCATGCGTATCGCCGACCAGCTGTCGCGTGCCCGTCGCGAAGAACTCACGGAACTGGCGCGTGACTATCAGGCTTGCGTCGACCTCACTGCATTCTCGTGGGGTGCGCTGATCGGCGTGTTGCTGCTGGTTCACGGCATCGATCGCCTGACCGAGCTCGCACTGGTCGCGACCGTCGGCCTGCTCGCCGGGGCGTTCACGAGCCTCACGCTGGAACGCACACTGTGGTTGCGTTTCAACGCCGCACTGTGGCTGCCCCTGCTCACCATCACCGGCCTGCTGATCTGGCAGGATAGCGACGGTGCGTGGTTGCTGCTGTTGGTTGAAACCCTGTTCGCGGGTTTTGCCGTGCTGCAGGGCCAGCGCATGGTTCGCGACTACATCAACGGCCTGATCACGAATATCCGGCTCGAAGATGCCGTCTCCAAGATTGCCGACCAGCGCAGCGAGTTGCGCGCGCACCGTGAGCGGCTCGATGAACTGATCGCGCGCACCCACCAGCTGTCGTACTACGACCAGCTCACGGGCATCGGGTCGCGGCATCACTTTCATGAGCGCCTGCTCACCAGCATCGACAACCACGTCGAAGACGGCCAGCGGTTTGCCGTGCTGTATCTGGACGTGGACGATTTCAAGGCGATCAACGACACCTTCGGCCACGACGCGGGCGACTACCTGCTGAAAGTCGTGGCGCGACGTGCCAACGCGTTGCTGCGCAGCAGCGATTTCGCCGCACGCCTGGGCAGTGATGAACTGGCGCTGTTGGTGCACGACCTGTCGAGCGACGACGACATCACGCACGTGGTGCAGCGCTGCCGCGACGCGATTCAGATGCCGGTCAGACTGACCAATCGCTCCGTCAGCCCGCGCGTGAGCATCGGCATCGCCGTCTATCCCGAGGACAGTGACAGCGCACAGGGCTTGTTGAAGGCCGCAGAGAGCGCCATGAACGCCGCCAAGCATGGTACGAAATCGCACTTCGCGCGGTATTTTGCGGAGATGTCACGCGCCGCTGAGCAGCGGCTCACGATCGAGCAGGAATTGCGTCAGGCCCTCGAAAAGAATCAGTTCGAACTGCACTACCAACCGCAGTTCGACATCGACACGGGCAACTGCTGCGGTGTCGAGGCACTCGTACGTTGGAATCACCCCGAGCGCGGTTTGGTGCCACCGCTGGCGTTCATCCCGATCGCGGAAAACTCCGGGCTCATCGACGCATTGGGCGAATGGGTGCTGACGACCGCGTGTCGACAGGCAGTCGCCTGGTTCGACGGCGGCCTGCAACCGCTGACGATCGCGGTCAACATCTCGCCACTGCAACTGCTCGACCCCGACCTCGTGGCCACGGTCGGCAATACCCTCGCGGCCTCGGGGCTGAGCCCGCAGCTGCTCGAACTCGAGATCACCGAGAGCGCAATTCAGACGCATGCGGATGCCCGCTCGACGCTCACCCAGTTGCGTGAACTCGGTGTCCGTATCGCGCTCGACGACTTCGGCACCGGATATTCGTCGCTGGCCTCGCTGCGCGAGTTGCCGATCGATCGCGTCAAGATCGACCGCTCGTTCGTCGCCGACATCCTGTCGAGTGAGCAGGACAGTGCGCTGCTCGGTACGATCATCGAAATGGCGCACGTGCTGGGTTCGAGCGTCGTCGCAGAGGGTGTCGAGGAGCGTGCCCAGGCCGAGCTCCTGCAGCGGCTGCGTTGCGACTGTGTGCAGGGTTACTACTTCAGTCGGCCGCTGCCTGCGGCGGAGGTGACGCGGATAGCCGCCGCGGCCGGCCGTCCGGTGCAATGTCTGCAGCACCCGAGGCCGGCCTGCGTTACGACGGACTAACGTCCATCCACACTGCTCAAGGGTCGGCGACCGCATCCCATTGTGCTCCATGCCGCGCGCACGCGCGTGCCGTACCCGCCCGATGTGGGCGGACTGCAACACCATTGAAGACACACCGGGAACGCGCATCCGGGTTATGCCGCCGGCCCACTCAAGCAACGTCGATCGACTTACATTCGGGCTCACTGCACTTCTCTCCTCGCGCAGTGCCGCCCCCTAAGCGCGCAACAACGCTGGCGCGCGCCAAGCGCGAGCAGGCTGCAGCCCCATTCGTAACGTGCCTATTTCCGCGTGCGGTCGTCAGCACCTTGGTGGACAATGCCCCACGCGCCACGTCTGCCAGAGGCAGGAACGGGCCGCAGCAGCAAACGCCATCGAGGAGAGGTGATGACGCATACGCTCATGGTTCTGCCGGCGACGGACAAGTCACAGATCCGCCTGATGAAGGTGCCGCCGGATTACGAATCGCAGGAACTCTACCGGCATGTCACGGGACTGATTGCGAAACTCGAGCAACAGGAACCGGGTTGCTCGAGCGATGATGTTATCGCCATGCTCGAGGAACACGGCTTCGAAGCCGTGAATTTCGAACTCGGTCCTTCTCTGGATTGAACGCCGCCGCTGCAATGCAGCGTCAGGTCACACAGCAAGCCGACTGACGACACACGGCGGGCGCACGGGCGTCCACCGTGTGCTGCCTATCAGCGTCGCGCCGCCTTGCGGCTGCCCTTCTTCGCGGCCGCCTTTTTCGCGGCCGTCTTCTTCGCCGGCGCCTTTTTCGCCGCCACCTTCTTCGGTGCGGCTTTTTTCGTCACGGCTTTCTTGGCCGCTGCCTTCTTCGTCGCCGCCTTTTTCACCGCATTCTTCTTGCTGCTCGGTGCCTGTCGTGCGGCCGCTGACGACTTCACGGCAACTTTTTTCGCCGCCACTTTCTTGGGTGCAGCCTTGGCGGTGGCGGCCTTCTTCCTGGCCACCGCTTTCTTCACGGCAGCCTTCTTGGCCGGTGCCTTCTTCGCGGCCGTCTTTTTCGCAGCCACCTTCTTTGTCGCGACTTTCTTCGCCGGCGCTTTCTTGCCTGGCGCCTTTATGGCCGGCGCTTTCTTCGCAGGAGCCTTTTTTGCTGGCGCTTTCTTCACCGCGGCTTTTTTCGCTGCCGCCTTCTTGGCTGTCGCCTTCGTGCCTGGCGCCTTCTTCGCCTGTGCCTTGTCGGCCGTCGCCTTGGCTTTCTTCGGCGCCTTTTCCTCTGCCGGCTTTGCCGTCGCCGTCTTGGCTCCCGCTTGCTTGGCTGGGGCTTTCTTGGGCTTGGCTTTTTTCACGTCGGAACCGGCTGCAGCTGCCTTACCACCGGATTCTGCCGCCGCCGCTTTTTTCGGTGCCTTCTTGGCCCGGCCCTTGGCGGCCGGCACGCGTTGCTCCGAGCTCGCCTTGCTGGCGACGGCCTTGATGATGTCGGCGCGCTCAGCACCCGTCTCGGTCGCGGCGTCAGCGGGCGGCTCGGCCTCGACCGCACTGCCCGGCACCTCGCTCGGCGGCACGGCATCGAGCATCTTGCGCACGACCTTCCATATCTTCGGGATGCCCGCATCGGCTTCCACGCGCTGCAGCTTGCCGTGCAGGCCGTAGTACTGCAGCAGCGGCCCCATCTGCCCCTCGTAAACGCGCAGTCGGTTGCTGATGGTTTCCTCGTAGTCGTCGGGACGCCGCACCACCCTGGCGCCACAGGCATCGCACACCCCATCGACCAACGGCGGATTGACGTACAGGTTGTACTGCGCCCCGCAGTTGTCGCAGGTGATCCGGCCGACGAGCCGTTCCATGAGTTCGTCCGGGTCGACTTCGAGGTTCAGGACCACATCGATACCGGCCCCGAGATCGTTGAGAACGCTGTCGAGCACGTCGGCTTGACCGGCGTTCTTCGGCAGATCGACCAATACGAACCCTTTGACGAGATCCGACTGGGGGAGTTGTATGCGTAACAGGGCGAGCAGCAATTCGTCTGAAACGCGCGACATGTCCATGGCCTCTTTGGCCAGACGCCCGAGCTCAGACTGCTCTGCCGCGGCACGCTGCATCACACTGCCAACGGTGATGACCGGCATGCCGTAGTGCTCAGAGATCTTTTCGGACAGCTCGGATTTCCCGGATCCCGGGGGGCCCAAAAGAACGATCCTCATTTTGGCTCCTCAGTGGCCTTATTGTTTTGTGCGGCGCCGCACGGGTCCGACTGACGGCGGCCGCGGGTCGCCCGGTTTCGTGCCATATAAGGAAATTAGGATTTCCCTATAGGGGCATGCGTGTTTTGCATTGGCTAGCCCCTGCCACGTTGTCTAAGCTAATCGCACATCAATTTGCCTGTCAACGAAGCGCCTGATTTTCTACAAATTTTAGGCGATTGGCGGAAATTAACGAGTAGATCGCACCGGTTTTTTTACAGAATCCGGTCGTTTTTGTGCGTTGCGCCAAATGCGCGACCCCAGCCAGACGAAGCGCAGAGCCCGCATGAGTTCGATTCCAGACATCACCGAAACCGAAGAATGGATCGTCAGGACCACGCTCAAAGAGCGCTACGACCGTGACATGGACCTGCAATTCGCCGACGCCGAGATCCGCCTGAACCCCGCCGATCGTGAGCTGACCTCGTGCCCGGTGTTCGTGTGGGAGGCCGAGGACTGCCACTTCGTCATCTTCAAAACCGGCGAAAGACGGTATCGTTGCCAGTTCTTTTACCGCGGCTACCAGCAATACGGCACCGGGGTACACGAGTACGACGACCTCACCGAGTGCGCCGTGTCGCTGCTGCAGGCCCAGGCCGACCACATGGCCCAGGAACGCGGCGACATCGACAGCAAGCGGCGCTGAAACGCGGCGACGTCGAAGACAACAACACGACCCATTGCAAGATACAGAGGGAAAGCACATGACGGCGAAAAACGCCTTTTATGCACAGTCCGGCGGAGTCACCGCTGTAATCAACGCGTCGGCGGCCGGCGTCATCGAGACGGCGCGCGCGCACCCGGACAAGATCGCCAACGTCTACGCCGGACGTAACGGCATCATCGGCGCACTGACCGAAGACCTCATCGATACCAGCCAGGAATCGGCCGAGGCGATTGCCGCCCTCAAGCACACCCCGTCCGGCGGCTTCGGCTCTTGCCGCTACAAGCTCAAGAGCCTCGAAGCCAACAAGCGCGAGTACGAGCGCCTGATCGAGGTCTTCAAGGCGCACGACATCGGCTACTTCTTCTACAACGGTGGCGGTGATTCGGCCGACACCTGCTACAAGGTCTCGCAGCTGTCGGAGAAGATGGGCTTCCCCGTGCAGGCGATCCATGTGCCGAAGACGGTCGACAACGACCTGCCGATCACCGACAACTGCCCGGGCTTCGGCTCGGTCGCCAAATACATCGCCGTATCGACGCTGGAGGCCAGCTACGACGTCCGCTCGATGGCCGCAACCTCGACCAAGATCTTCGTCATCGAAGTCATGGGGCGCCACGCCGGCTGGATCGCCGCCGCCGGTGCGTTGGTCGCCGACGAGGGCATCCCCGTCGTGACCCTGTTCCCCGAAGTCGAGTTCGACAAGGAGAAGTTCCTCTCCGCCGTCGACGCCAAGGTCAAGCAGTACGGCTACTGCACCATCTGCGTGTCCGAGGGCTGCCATTGGCCGGACGGCACCTTCCTCGCCGAGCAGGGCACGCGCGACTCGTTCGGCCACGCCCAGCTCGGCGGCGCGGCACCGGTCGTCGCCAACATGATCAAGGAAGCGCTCGGCTACAAGTTCCACTGGGCGGTCGCCGACTACCTGCAGCGCGCCGCGCGCCACCTGGCGTCGAACTCCGACGTCGAGCAGGCCTACGCGCTCGGCAAGGCCGCCGTCGAGAAGGCGCTGGAGGGCAAGAACTCGATCATGCCGACCGTGGTCCGCGAGTCGTCGAACCCGTACAAGTGGAGCATCGGCGAGGCACCGCTGAGCGAAGTCGCGAACGTCGAGAAGATGATGCCGAAGGACTTCATCTCCGACGACGGTTACGGCATCACCGACAAGTGTCGCGAGTACCTGTACCCGCTGATCCAGGGCGAGGCCTATCCGCCGTACAAGGCCAACGGCCTGCCCGATTACGTGACGCTGAAGCTCAAGGGCGTCGCCAAGAAGCTGTCTGGCTTCGAGATCTGACGCAACGCCCCGGGCCTCACGGCCCACCGGCGCGAAACGAGAACCCTGGCCTGTGCCGGGGTTTTTCGTTGCGGCGGCATCGCTGTGCGCGATTCAGTGGCGCAGGGTCAGCTGGCCGTCGCGCTGGCTGAACTCGAGTTGGCGCAGAAAACTCATACCGAGCAGCACCGGGGCATCGGCGGCCATCGACGGCACGATCGACGCGCGCACATCCTGCAGGCGGATATCACCCAGCCGCACCTCGTCGAGCACTGTCTGCCACACCGCGACGGCGCCATTGGCCGTCTGACTGATGCCGCCGCCGGTACGGACGAGGCGCAAGCGGTCGGCCAGGGCCTCGGGCAGGGCGACATCGGTCGCCCCGGTATCGAGCAGGAAGACCACGGGCAGGCCGTTGATGCGGCCACTCGCCACGTAGTGTCCAGAGGCATTGCGATCGAGGACCACCTCGTGGCGGCCGTCGGCGGCCTGTTGTCCCTGCGGCGCACTGTTGGGGTTGAAGCGCGACTGCAGCACGTCCTGGAACAGCACGGTCAGCAGCACGATACCGCCGACCCAGGCGAACAGCAGCATGTGGCGACCAGTGCGCTGGTTGGCATCGGGGCGTTCGTTTTGCGGCATGATGCGGGAAAGGATTCCATCGTTGGCGGGTGGCGCGGCAAATTTTTGGAGCCCTGGCCGCCCGCAGAGTTCAACCTGCGGACCTACCATGCACCAAGTGACCGAATTGATCTACGTCCATGACCCGATGTGCAGCTGGTGCTGGGGGTTCCGACCCACGCTCGAGCGTTTGCGCGGCGAGCTGCCGGCAGCACTGGGGTTTCGTCGCCTGCTGGGTGGTCTGGCGCCCGACAGCGACCAACCGATGGCCGACGAGATGCGCGCGCACCTGCAGGCCACTTGGCGGCGCATCGCCGAACGCATACCGGGTACGACGTTCAATCACGATTTCTGGCGCGTTTGCCAACCGCGACGCAGCACCTGGCCGGCGTGCCGAGCCGTTATCGCCGCGCGCATGCTGGATTCCGAGGCGGAGGACACGATGATCACAGCGATCCAGCACGCCTACTATGTCGAAGCGCGCAACCCCTCGGACGACGACACGCTCGTCGCCCTCGCCGCGCAGATCGGTCTCGCCACACAGCCGTTCGCCACCCGGCTGCACGCCCCCGAGACGCAAGCCGCGCTGGCTGCCGAGATTGCCGAATCGCGACGTATCGGTGCCCACAGCTTCCCCAGCCTGCGTCTGCGCATTGCCGAGACATACTGGCCCGTCGCAGTCGACTACAACGATGCGGCAGGCATGCTCGACCTCATCCAGCAGCTGCTTGACGGCTGACATCACATGTTGCGAACGAATCCGGGGCGACGCTGATGGTGCGTCGTCACGTGCCCGGCCGATCAGCGACCGGGCACGTTTGCGTCACCGCGCGCGCGGCGACCCGCGACACTCAACGCGGTGGCTGCGGGCGCATCGGCATCATGCGTTGCGGCATCTGCGGCATCGGCGGCCGCACGGACGGTGTGCGCTCGCGCATCTGCTGCATGCGCTGCTGCTGCATCTGGCGCATCAGTTGCGTACGGTAGTGCACGATCGCACTCTGGCCATTGGCCGCGACATCGTAGACCAGCCAACTGTCACCCTTGCGGTAAAGGCGGAAGTCGAGCCGCGCCGGGTAACTGCCCGGATTCAGCACGGCCACGCTGACCTGCGCGGTACGCCCGCCTGCATCGGCACGCGGCGGCAAAAAGCGGACCTGCTGATTGTCGTAGCCACCGAGTTTTTCGGCCATCTTGCCGAGGAACGACTGCTTGATCTGCGCGACCATGCCCTGGCGCTCGTCGGCACCGAGCTCTTCGAACATGCGCCCGCCGGCCGATTCCGCCATGTACTCGAAATCGAAGAACGGCGCGATCTCGGCGTCGAGAAAACCCGCCAGCGCTTCGGGTGTCGGCCGCTCGTCGCTGCCCAGGAATGCCAACAGCTTGTCCATGCCATCACGCAACGCCGCAGCGGGTGCCGCCATCGCCGGAGCGTGCATGGCACGCGGCGCGAAGGGTCCGGGTCCCATTCCCGGTCCCATTCCGGGCCCCGGTCCCATGGGACCCATGCCCGGCCCGTAATACGGATTGGCGTACGCCGCGCCGGCAAACAAAGCGCCGGCGAGCACCCAATAAGGTGATTTCATTGATTTCCCCCTCTCGTTGTAATGTGCCGCGTGCGTCCGCGACGTTGCGACGGGCAGAGGTTGCCAAGGCCCACCCGGCTTTGCAATGCGGAATTGCCCGGGTTGCCGACTGCGTGGCCACCAAGGCGCGGTGAGTTGTCAGGTCGTGATGCGACGGTAGATGTCGGACACCTTGAGCGGCAGCTTGGCAACGTCGTCGAGGACCGTGTAGTTGGCCGCGCCGTACATGTGCGGCAAATAGTCCTGGCCCTCGCGGTCGATCGTGATGCAGTAGGCGTGGATACCCTCGCGACGTGCCTCGTACAGCGCCTGGCGGGTATCCTCGATACCGTATTGACCGCGGTACTCGAGGTCGTAGTCATCGGGCTTGCCGTCGGACAGCGTGACCAGCAGCTTGGTACGCGCTTCGACCCGCTTGAGCTTGTCGACCATGTGCCGGATCGGTGCGCCCATGCGCGTGTAGTCCTTGGGTTCGATGCCGCACACCCGGGCGATCACCTGATCGTCCCACACATCGTCGAAGTCTTTGATCCGGAACGCCTCGCAACGCTTGCGCGTCCACCCGGAGAAGCCATAGATCGCGTAGCGGTCGCCCAGCGTGTTGAGCGCCTCGGCGAGCAGGATCAACGCCTCGCGCTCGGCATCGTTGATCCAGCCGCGCGTCGAGCCGGACATGTCGACCATGAACATCACGGCGATGTTGCGTTCTTCCTTGTGCATACGCGTGAACAGCCGGTCGGACATCTCGAGGCCGACGTGCACGTCCCCCCAGGCCTCGACGAGGGCATCGATATCGACATCCTCGCCATCGCGCTGGCGCTTGAGCAGCTTGTCCTCGCCACGCAGGATCTCGAACGTGCGCCGCAAGGAGTGCACGAAACCGGCGTACTTGGCCATGGTGTCGCGATAGAAGGCGAGGTCGCCGGGCGGCACATCGATCTCGCGCAGCACGCACCAGTTCTTCTTGTGTGCCTGACGCTGCACGTCCCACTCGTTGTACAGAAACGCGCCCTCTTCGTGATAGGTTCCGGCCCACACATCGTCGGGATTGAGCGTCGACTCCTCGAGCAGGTTGGCGTCGTACTCACCCTCGCCTGCCGGGGTCAGGTACTCGGGCGGGATCTCACCAAGGTCCAGCAGCACCGAGGTGAGTTGCTCGCGCACCTTGTCGGGGACCGGCAGCGGCTGTTGCGCGAGCGTGAGCTGCACGCTCAACGGCATGTCCGGACGTTCGGGATCGGGTTGCTCGATCTCGAACTGACTCGGTGGTTCGTGGTCGGCCCGCCCCTCGGCGATCTCGTTGGCGATCACGCGCAGGCTCTCGCGCAGGCGTGCCTTGTCGCGCTCGAGGCGTTTGCAGCGCGCCGACCAGCTGGCCGCGGGATCGAGTTGCCCCTGGTAACAGCGAACCGGTACCGCCGCATCCGCGTACATCTTCGGCAGCCATGCGAGACTGTCGGCGACCGTGGCCTGCGGTCGGCGCAGGTCTGCGGCGGCGGCCAGCCAGGCATCCGGCAGCGGCGGCTCGTCGAGCGCGGCACTGAGCGCACACATGCGCCGGTACAGGCCGGGCAATTCGCTGGCGATGCGCGCATCGAGCCGCACCGTCTCCAGGGCGTGGAACACGGACTGCGCACGGTCGGGGTCGGGAAGCGGGGCGAATGCCTCGACGAGGTTGACATTGAGCGTACCGAAACGCGTCTGTGCCCAGAGGTGCACGACCGTCGCCTTGAACAGCTGAAAGTTGTCATCGCGGTTGTCGAGTCGCGCGACGATCTCGGGCAAGTAGAGGATTTCACCGTCGGTCCACGGCGACGTATCGCGCTCCATCTTCAGCCGCCGGCCTTCGAGCCCCTGCACAAAGGGCAACAGGATGGGCACGCAGTCGTCGTACGCCGCGCCTGCGGCACGCTGATGGCCGACGGCGAGGAAACCGTCGAGATCGCGGATGACGGCCATCGCGGCCTGCAGCCCCGCGGTGTCGTAGCAGTCCATGGCGTGCAGACACCAGGCCGACACCACGTCGGGGTCGAGTTCGCGCAGTGCCTCCTTGGCGCGGTTGGCGAACTGGAACGCCAACTCGGTGTTGGTCGCCGCGGCGCGCTTGGTCCACTGCAACACGAAATCCTGGCTGTCACGCGGCAAACCGGCGAGGACAGCGGTCAGGCCTTCAGTGTGAATGAAGGTGAACTCGACCTCGAGATACTCGTCGAGGTGGCGGGCGATGGTGGTGGCGTCTAGCGGAATTCGACTCACAGCGGCGACGGTGTGTGGCGTGATGACGCCGACAGGCGATACACAGAGGATGGACGCTAAGGGGCGGTCGTGCCGCGGTCAACCGTCGGCAGTCCAGGGAATAAGGGCGTGCTCAGGCGATGCGGTCGTTGGGGAAACGCGCGACGTTGTCGAACGAGACTCGCTGCAATGCGGCGCGCTGGGCCGGGCGGCCGATCAGCTTGCCCTGACCACGGGCGAAACCCGCGGCACGTGCCGATTCGAGCGTCGCCTGGTCCTGGATGCCTTCGGCCACGAGGTGGTGCCCCGATTCCAGGATCATCTGTGCGAGGTGGATGACGATATTGGCCTGGTTGCGGTCCTGCAGGCTCTGCACCAGGCTGATGTCGAACTTGACCACGTCGACGGGCATGCTGGCGAGGTAACGGACCGACGAATAGCCGCTGCCGAAATCGTCGAGTGCGATATCGAAGCCGCGCGTACGCAGGCGACTGAGGTTGTCGTTGGCGAGCCCGATCTGCGTGATCAGCGCTGTCTCGGTGACCTCGATCATGATCCGGTAGTCTTTGAGGAAGGGCTCGAAACCGCTCATCCAGTTGCACACCTGGTCGTGCACCACGGTCGGCCCGGAGAGGTTGATCGACACACCGGTACCGAGTCGCACCACGCCGCGCTCGAGATCGTCGAGTACCTTGCGGATCACGGCACGGTCGAGTTCGACCTCGAGTCGCCGTGCCTCGACGACCGGGAAGATGTTGGACGGTTGAATCAGTTCGCCGTCCTG
>JAGRHA010000114.1 GCA_020445205.1 Gammaproteobacteria bacterium | reverse complement strand
TGGATCATGGTGTTGACACGCCAGTCGCCCGCTTTGTCGAAGGTCTCCGCGTGGAACCCCCATTCGTTGTGTATCCGATCATCGGGTCTGATGGCGTTGTGCTGTTGTCGAATCATCGGCTGCAGGTGGGCGCCGTGTGATGTGGTGTCGTAGCGATCGAAGGAGACCATGTTACGCAGCGCGATCCTACTCATGATGGACAGCAACTCGTTCAGGCTCATGGGCATCTGCTCACCACGCAGCCGGTACTTGTTTTCTTCGTGCCGGTAGCGCTCGCGGACATAGCTGTCGAATATCGTTGCGCGGAATTCACCGGCATTGTCCAGCATACCGGTCAGCTGCGCACGTTCACCCGGCGACATGCTTTCATAGGCCAAGGCGAAGAAGCTCAGCAGCAGTGGCGTATCGAGCCACTCGCGCAGCGAATCCTCGGATTCGACAAACGCGAGCAGCTCGGGTTGCGCCGCCAGGTAGTGCGCAATCTGATCGGTGTTGAGCGAGCGCAGTGTGATCGCGCCGTTGAGTGCGATCTTCCTGCCGACGTCCTGATACTCGCGCGTGCGGCTGGTGAGCAGCAGTTGATTGTTGGCCGGGAGCTGCTGCATGAAGCGCTCGCGGGGATCGAAGGACTCGACGATTCGCTCGCCCTTGCGGACTTCCTTTTCGCTACCGAGTTCGTCAAGTCCATCCAGCAATAGCAGCGCGTGTCCACGACGCATGATCTCGCTCGCGTTATCCGGCGCGCCGTAGACCGAGGCGATCCATTGCTCGACTGGCGTGACGGCGTCCCAGGTGGGGATCAGCGCCAGAATCGGCAGTGGTGCATCGGGATTGTTGCGTCGCCTCACGATGGCGTCGCGCGCGAAGTGCAGAAGCGTGACGGTCTTGCCCGCGCCGGGCTCGCCCAGCAACAGCACCCGGCCGTCGAAGAATTCGAAGGCGCGCGTGAAATCGTCGAACTCCGCCGTCGTTTCTTCTGCGAGTCCGCCGGCCAGAAACAAGGGGTCGACCTGCTCGCGGCGGTGAAACAGCACGTCGACCGCGTCGTTGGTCGTTTCCACGCCCAGCTGGATGGGATCGGGAAGACCCTGTTCGTCGCGCAGCGACTTGATCAGCTTCGCCGACAGATAGGCGTTGATGCGGTCGAAAAGGCTCTGCAGATAATCCGCATGGGGATCGGCACGTGGCGGTGCTTGCGCCGCCGTCAGACCCTCAAGGCGTGATCGCAATCGGGCATAACCGTCATCGGGTGGTCCCGACGTGAAATCGATGTACTGTATGTCGATGTATTTGTAGTGCGGGTCGGTGTGCTCGAACATCAACGGCAGGAGCGGTTTGCCCTGCATGATCGCCAGGTCCCATTCGTTGGTGACATAGCGCGATGCGAGGGAGTGCGGCGTGACGACCGCCACGCAGGCGCGACAGTGCTTGAGCGCGTGATCGATATGATTGGCCCAGTAGGTGCCGGCCTGCAGACGATCGACATCGAGCCATGTCTCGTAGCCCCATGCCTGGATGTGGTCACGGACCTTGAGCGCCAGCTCGCGTTCTTCGGTCTTGTAGCTGATGAAGATGTGTCCCGACTCGTTCATGCGCTGTCCGCGGAGCTGTGAGTAGGAAGGGGTCCGACGCTGCCATGCAGCGAGTGGTGATGCCTCGCAGGATAGACGAGACGCAAAGATTGCGCCGCTTTGCGCGTGCGGGAACCGCGTTCAGCGCGGCGCCCGCGACGTCGCGGGGGACAATTTCGCCTCGCCGGATGATAATCCCGCCGATGCGGGCGGTTTGCGGGGCTGCGGTGACGCTGCGGTTCCAAGCCGGCAGGGTCGCGCGGTGTGGCGACATGATGCGGACGCGCGTGACAGTGCGTTCGCGATTCGGCGTCGGCAGTCGGGACGCGTTGGGTGAGTAGCAGAATCCAGGGCCATGAGCGAAACGGAAAAGCGGGTCAATCTCACGATCAATGGCAAGCCGATCACGGCACCGGCGTCGTTGTCGGTGATTCAGGCCTTGTGGCACGCCGGCTATCCGCGGGTAAAGAGCATCGGCTGCCTGCAGGGTGTGTGCGGCTCCTGTCGGGTAATGGTGCGCCGTGCAGACAGTCACGAGGTGACCATGGAACTGGGCTGCCAGTTGTTGGTGGCCGAAGGCATGCACGTCAGTTTTCTGGTCTTCCCGAACCCTACTCACCATACGTACGAACTCACCGGCATCAGCAACTCGTGGGAGGTCCAGGCCAGGTTTCACCAGATATTTCCCGAGGCCGACCACTGCCGCCATTGCGGCGGCTGCGATGTATCCTGCCCCAAGGGCATCGAGGTGGAACGTGGTGTCGAGCTTGCCGCCAAGGGGCGCTTCAGCGAAGCCGGCGACCTGTTCATCGAGTGCGTAATGTGCGACCTGTGTATGACGGCTTGTCCGGAGAACATCTCGCCCAATCACGTCGGCCTGTTCGCACGGCGCGTCACCGCCTACTTCCACATCCGTCCTTCGAACCTGATCAACCGCCTGGAAACGCTGCGCAAGGGTGATTTGCAGGTCGAGATCTGAGCTACCGGCGCAGTCCGAAAGAACATGACGCAAGGCATTTCCTACAGCGACGCACTGGCCGCCTACGCACCGTGCGAGTTGCGTGAACCCGCGGTCGACGACATCACGACCGAGGCCCTGTTGCGCGCCTTCCATCCGGATCACATCGCGGGTTCCATGACGCAGCTGCGTATTGGCGCCAATGCCGGCGATACCTGCCACACCGAACTGGCCCAGCTGCTGCAGTCGGACGGCCGCATCGACGAAGCCGACCTCGCAGGTGCGGAAACGTTGGAGACCGATGTGCTCGTGATCGGTGGTGGCGGCGCCGGGTGCGCTGCGGCTCTGACGGCGGTCAAGTGCGGCGCGCGCGTGATGCTCGCGACCAAGCTGCGCGTGGGCGACAGCAATACGGTGATGGCTGAGGGGGGTATTCAGGCCTCGGTGGAGAAGGGCGACACCCCGCAGATGCATTTCGAGGACACCATCCGGGGAGGACATCATCACGTCGACAGGCCGCTGGCCGCGCAGATGGTCATGGATGGACCGGACGTGGTCCGCTGGCTGATCCAGCAGGGCATGCAGTTCGATGTCGACAAGTACGGCGACCTCCTCACGCGGCGGGCCGGCGGCACCTCGGCGGCGCGTGTGGTGTACTTCCGTGACTACACGGGCCTGGAGATGATGCGCGTGCTGCGTGAGGCAGTGCGCAACAGCAACATCGACGTGCTGGACTACAGCCCCACGGTCGAACTGTTGAGCAACGAGCATGGGCACTGTGCCGGCGCGGTGATCTCGTCACTGAAAAGCTGCAGCTACACACTCGTGAAAGCCAAGGCCGTGGTGCTGGCCACGGGCGGCATCGGCCGCATGCACCTCAACGGCTTTCCGACCTCGAACCATTTCGGCGCCACGGGCGACGGCCTGGTGCTCGCCTATCGTCTGGGGGCGAGGTTGTGCGATCTCGATTCTTTTCAGTACCACCCTTCGGGACTGGCCTACCCGCAGCACCTGGCGGGCACCCTGATCACCGAGGGTGTGCGCTCGGCGGGCGCTTATCTGCTCAACGCGCACGGTGAGCGCTTCGTCGATGAGCTCATGCCGCGTGACCATGTCGCCGCCGCGATCATCCGTGAATGCCGCGAAGGGCGCGGCATCTGCGTCAACGACGACAGCGTCGGTGTGTGGCTCGATACCCCGGGGCTGGAGATGCGTGATCCGGGTATCCTGCAGGCGCGCTTCCCCAAGCTGTTGCAGCTCGGACGCAAGGCGCAGGTGGACCTGGCGCAAAAACCGATGCTCATCTACCCGACCCTGCACTACCAGAACGGCGGCGTGGTGATCGACGTGCACGGTCGCTCGACCGTACCGGGCCTGTATTGCATCGGCGAGGTGACGGGGGGCATCCACGGCAAGAACCGCCTCATGGGCAACTCGCTGCTCGAGATCATCAGCTTCGGCCGCCGCGCCGGCCGGCATGCCGCCGAGCACGCTCACGACCGCCCGCACACCAAGATCTCCATCGAACACCTGAGCGACCTGCGTCGCGCGCTGACCCTGGCCGGATTGCCGATGAACCAGGAGGGCCCGCTGCTGTTCCCCAAGTACGCCAAGTTCGACAGCGACTCCGACTACGACGGCCTGCACCGGTCGAGAAAGGAATGAGCTCATGTCTGCGTTGAACCAGGTATTGCTGCATCCGCAGCAGCGTGTCGGTGCCGATTTCGCGGCATGGCGCGCGGCGGGTGGCGGTGAGGGACTGCGGGCTGCCCTGGGCGCAACGCCGGCACAGCTGATCGAGATGATCCGCGATGCCGGTCTGCGCGGGCTCGGCGGCAGCGGCTACCCGGCGTATCGCAAATGGGAGAGCCTCGCTGCGCAGCGCGCGTCCGGCGACAGATACCTGATCGTCAACGGCAACGAAGACGAACCGGGTACTTTCAAAGACCGCATCCTACTGGCCGAGACCCCACACCAGGTGATCGAGGGCGCCGCGATCTGCGCAGTGGCCTGCGATATCAACCATATCGTTTTCTACATCAACCCCGATCAGGATGCGGCGCTGGCCAGCATGCGCGATGCCGTCGTGCAATGGCAGGATTCCGATCTCTACACGGCGTTGGCCGAACACCTGCGGCGCCCCGTGGAGCTGCGCGTCATGGCATCTTCCGGCCACTACATCGGTGGCGAGGAGACCGCGGCGATCGAGTCGGTCGAGGGCAAGTTCCCGTTTCCGCGGCGCAAGCCACCGTACCCGGCCGAAGCCGGTGTGCATGGCCTTCCGACCCTGGTCAACAACACCGAAACCCTGGCCAACGTTCCGCACATCATGCGCAACGGCGTGGCGTGGTACCGGGGATTGGGGCGGGGTGCCGCTGCGGGCACCAAGATCTATTGCCTCAGCGGTGACGTGCTCAGGCCCGGCGCCTACGAACTGCCCATGGGGACGCCGTTGCAAGAGCTGATCTTCGAGCATGGTGGCGGCATGCTGGTGGGGATGAAGCTGAAGGCCATCTTCACGGGCGGGCCCTCCAACACCATTCTCACGCCAGCGGATCTCGACGTGCCGCTCGACTTCGATTCGGTCGCGGAGCGGCGTTCCGCGCTGGGCACTGGCGCCATGATCGTGGTCTCCGAGGGAACCGGCATCGTCAAGCGGGTCACCGAATACGTCAATTTCTTCGCCGACAATTCATGTGGTCAGTGCCCCGCCTGCAAAACGGGCACCTACTACATCTCGCGTCTGCTGAGTCGCATCGATACCGGTCATGGCAGCCGTTCCGATCTCGACACGCTGGTCAGCCTCAGCCAACTGCTCCCCGGTGCCGGGCGTTGCCATCTGCTCGATGGTGCCGTCAAAGTCCTCGACAGCTCGCTGTATCACTTCGGTAGCGAATACGAAAAGGCGATCGCGCCGCGCAACAATCGTTGATTGCACGCCATTTGGTGGTGTTGGAGTCGACCGCAGTTGCCTGGGTGCTGCCGGAACCGTCTGCGATGGCGGTCTGGAGCAAGCGATGTTGCACACTGGCCTGATGTTGCCGTTCGCCGTGTGTGAAGCGATGTGGCGATACCTTCGACACAAGGTTTGCGTCGACCGGCCGGGTGCCCGTCATTGTGCTGCAAGAGTCCGCCCCACGATGGCGAAACCAGGGCACGGATTCCACGCTCGAAGCTGTCCGGAGAGCGGGATCGCGGTGGATACGGATTCTCGCCCGGCGGGATGGAACGCGCCGACGTCGAAAGCCGTTCTGACAGCACTTGTTGTGTTGCGGACAGCGATGTGCGGGCGCGGTCAGCGGCAATATCCGCGCACAGCGCACGTGGCACTCGGTCGTGCTACCGTTGGGAGCGTGGCGGCAGCGATCCCGGAGGGGCGGGAAGCAACGTACGCCTTGCTGCCATGAGTACGGTCAACGGCCGGCTCGACACTGTCGTGGTCCGCGCGCGTCGGTGCCGCGCTTCAAATCAGACGTATCTGATCGCTAGGGAAGGAACTCAATGCAGCCACTCTTCGTATCCCGTCCGCACCTGCACCGTCGCCCTGGGCGCCTCGGCGCAGCGCCAACGCAGCCCCTCGTTGCCGCAGCGACTAGGGCGATGCCGATGTCATTGCTACGTCCGTCGACACTTGTGTTGGCCATGTGTTGTGCCGTATCGGTCGGCGTGGCAGCCGAGGCGACCGTCCCGGAGACCAACCCGCTGCGCAATGCCTACTTCGGTGAGACGCACTTGCATACCGCGTTCTCATTGAATGCGTACATCGGTGGCGCACGCTTGATGCCTGCCGACAGTCTGCGCTACGCCAGAGGCGAGCCGGTCACACTTGCCGACGGCAGCATCGCGCAGCACAAGCGGCCGCTGGATTTCGCGGCCGTCACCGACCATGCGGAGTACATCGGTGAGATGTACTCGACGATGTACGACGACGCGCCGGGCCACGACAACGACGATCTGAAGACACTGCGCGAACTCACCGACATCGGGCAACGCCAGCAATGGTTCTTCAAGTACGTGATTTCATCCAACCGCTCGTCGACGCCGCAACATCCGACGTTCTATGCCGGACCGGCGACGACCGCGAGTGCATGGGACCTGATCGTCAAGGCGGCCAACGAAGCCAACGAGCCGGGCAAGTTCACGGCCATCGTCGGCTTCGAATGGTCGGCGGCACCGAATGGCGCAAACCTCCACCGCAACGTGCTGTTCCGCGATGACAATGTTCCGAAGACCGTGCCCGGATACATCGAGATCAACCAGGAAGAGAAACTGTGGCAATGGATGGCCGAGCAAGAGGCCGACGGGCGGCATCTGCTGGCGATTCCGCACAACTCGAACGCGTCGAAAGGTCGAATGTTCCCCGATACCGACAGCTTCGGTGATCCGGTCGATCTCGACTACGCGCAGATGCGCCAGCATTTCGAGCCGCTGATCGAGATGATGCAGGTCAAAGGCAACTCCGAGGTGCACCGCAAGTTCTGGTCTGCGGACGAGTTTGCCGGGTTCGAGAATGCCGACTCCATCCAGAAGAACTCGGGACGCAAGTTCCACAAAGGTGATTTCGTTCGCGGTGGCCTCGAACGCGGTATCGCGCTGGAGGCGGAACTCGGCATCAACCCGTTCAAGTACGGCTTCATCGGCGGCACAGACAATCACAACGGCCTGATGGCGGCCGTGGCCGAAGACGGTTTCATCGGCGCCCACGGTCCCGAGGACGGCTCGGTCGAACGCCGTCGCAGCGGCGACGTGCTGGGTTGGATCGACGGCAAGGATCTGTCGATCGGTTCGCTGGGTGCCGTGTGGGCGACGGCCAACACACGCGAGGCCATCTTCGACGCGATGAAGCGGCGTGAGACCTTTGCCACGTCGGGCCCGCGCATCAAGCTGCGCATGTTCGGCGGCGTTGGTCTGACTCCGCCACAAGACCCGGTCGCCATGGTCAGGCAGGGCTACTTGCTCGGCACACACATGGGTGGTGATCTTGCGCCCAATCCCATGCCGCCGACCTTCACGGTTTACGCCGAAAAGGATCCTCTCGGCGCCAATCTCGACCGCATCCAGATCATCAAGGGTTCGGTCGACGTGCATGGCAGCGTCAACGAGAAGATCGTCGATGTCGTCTGGTCCGGCGATCGACGCATCGATCCCGCCACGGGCAAGCTGCCCGCCGTCGGCAATACGGTGGATCTGACGACGGCAAAGTTTACCAATGCCATCGGTGCACCGACGCTGTTGGGGAGCTGGACCGATGACGACTTCGATCCGGCAGAGGGCGCCTTCTACTACGCCCGCGCGATCGAGATCCCGACACCCCGCTGGAGTACCTATGATGCGGTGCGCAATGGATTGACCCTGCTCGACGACGTGCCGGCGACAATCCAGGAGCGCGCCTGGGGTTCACCGATTTGGTATCGTCCTTGACGGTGCACGGCAGAGGATGCCCGGTATCATGAATAAGCTAACGATGGCGCATGCTGTTGCGCTGAGTCTGTCTACGATGACGGCCGCGGCGGGCGACGATGCCACGGCAAGCGGCGCAAACTACTCGCCCTACGCCGGTCGCGACTATCCCACCAATGTCTACTTCGGCGAGACGCATATCCATTCCGCCCTGTCGACCGACGCGGGCGGTGGCGGCACCAAGCTGATGCCGCGTGATCTCTATCGCTTTGCGCGCGGCGAACAGGTCATGTCCAACACCGGGCAGCCGGTACAACTGGCGCGACCACTGGACTTCATGTGTGTCACCGAGCATACCGATGGCATGGGTGCGATCACCGATATCATCAATGGCGTCCCGAGCATCATGGCCGACGAGCAGGGACGACAGTATCACGAGGCATTCAACGCCGGTGGCGACAAGGCCAAGGCCGCCTCGCTCGATATCATCAAGCAATTCGGCCAGGGCACTTTGTCCAAGGCGCTGATCTACCAGCCCGGCAATCCCGCCTACACGCGGACGTGGCAGGACCTGGTCCAGGCTGCGGAGGAATACAACGAGCCGCATCGCTTTACGGCGATGATCGCCTACGAGTGGACCGCGATGGTCAAAGGCAACAACCTGCATCGCAACGTCATCTTCCGCGATGGTCCCGAGCGCACGTTGCAGGTCGTACCGTTCACGATGACACCGCCGATGGGCAGTCCTAATCCGCGCGAGTTGTGGAAGTGGCTGCAGAACTATGAAGACAAGACCGGTGGCGACGTGATTGCGATCCCGCACAATGGCAACCTGTCGAACGGCATGATCTTCCCGATGCAGGACGACTTCGCCGATGGTGCGGCATTCGACGAGGCCTACGCCGAAACGCGGCAGAAGTGGGAAAGGCTCTACGAGATCGGTCAGACAAAGGGTGATACCGAGACACATCCGAAGCTCTCGCCCGACGACGAGTTCGCCGACTATGAGTCATGGGACTGGGCGAATCTGGACATGACCGACGTGAAAACGGATGACATGCTGCCCGGCGAATACGCACGCTCGGGACTCAAGCGTGGTCTCGAGCTGGAACAGCGACTCGGCGTGAATCCGTTCAAGGTCGGTTTCGTCGGCGGATCGGATATCCACACCGCCCTGGTCACCAATGACGACGACAACTTCTTCGGCGCGTTCGCATGGATGGAGCCGAAGCCCGAGCGCGCGATGATGCTGGCCAAGGAGAACAAGGACCTCGGAGTCGGCTACAAAGGCTGGCAATACGCCTCGCCCGGGCCGACGGCCGTATGGGCGACGTCGAATACGCGTGCAGCCATTTTCGATGCCATGGAACGACGCGAGGTCTACGCGACGACGGGGCCACGAATCCGCGTACGGTTCTTTGCCGGTTACGACTTCGATCAGGACGATGTCAGACAACGCGATATCGCCACGGCCGGCTATCGCAAAGGTGTGCCCATGGGGGCGGATCTGCAGGCTGCGCCAGCGGGCAAGGTGCCCGGATTCCTGGTGGCGGCATTGCGGGATCCGATGGGTGCCAATCTCGATCGCATCCAAATCGTCAAGGGTTGGATCGACGCGACCGGCGCGACACACGAAAAGGTCTACGACGTCGCCTGGTCCGGCAGCCGGTCGCCGGGAGCGGATGGCAAGCTGCCGCCCGTCGGTGACACCGTGGATCTGAGTGTCCCGACCTGGACCAACACGATCGGCGCGGCGGAGTTGTCGGCGATGTGGGCCGATCCCGATTTCGATCCCGCGCAGAAAGCGTTCTACTACGCGCGCGTGCTCGAGATCCCGACGCCGCGATGGACGGCCTATGACAGGGCCCGCTACAAGCTCGAGCTGCCCGCCGAGGTCACGCTGAAGACGCAGGAGCGGGCCTACACCTCGCCGATCTGGTATCAGGCAAAGTGATGCGGCGCTCGGTCCCCGGTTGGTTGCGGACACTTGCGGGTGAGCCGCTTGTGCACTTCGCGGTCATCGGCGGCCTGCTGTTCGCGCTCTTTGCCGTCGACGGCGATGCGGTGGTCGAGCCGCCGTCGCAACGGATCATTGTCGATGCGTCCGAGGTTCAGCGCCTGATCGTCCCGTTCGAAAAAACCTGGTTGCGACCACCGACGCGGGCGGAGATCGAGGGCCTGGTCGTGGACCACATCAAGGAAGAGATCCTTTATCGCGAAGCCAAGGCATTGGGGCTGGACGATGACGATCTGATCATTCGTCGCCGGTTGCGCCAGAAGATGGAGTTCATCAACCAGGATCTGAG